>DOKQ01000184.1 GCA_003510215.1 Erysipelotrichaceae bacterium | reverse complement strand
GTAGTAATGATATTTTCCATAGATCCAAGTTGACAAAGTCGCTGATACTCATTTGATACTTGAGCTGCTCCTTTTGCTGTTTCTGTCACACTACTAAACCCCATGGATAATAAATGGTTTTCAAGCATCTCCTTACTCTTTAACAAAGCTACGAAACTCGGAGCCAATGTAATATGAACCGGTATCTGCTCTTTCAGCCAGTCATTAACTTTATGAGCATCACTTCGTACACTTTTTGCATCATGAGGACAAACCACATAACAGTTACCACACAGAATACATTCATCTTCAATGATTTCAGGGATTCCCTTTGAAAAGCAGATACTTTTGGTAGGACAACTTCGAACACAATGATGACAATTTTTGCAATTTTTCTCTTTGAGTTCGATAATACTCATGATACTTCTCTCTGAATCACATGTCTTAGTTTGCCATCAAGATCCGCTAAACTGACCCCTATCACGGGCTCACCATTCACCTTGACGCCAAGTCCACTGGAGCATAATCCCATGCAAAAGGCTCCTTTAACGGTCACCTTTTCTTCCCAATGTTCTTCTTTTATGATATTTTGAACAAACTCAACTACATTCTGTGCACCACGCACATAACATGAACTTCCAATACAGATTTCAATGATAATCATACTTGTCCTCCTTTATGACGATGCAAATCTATATTAACCTGAGAAAACATATCGATGTTTTCTTTAATGGTTCTTGCTTTTAAAGGAGCGTTTTCTTTATCAAATCTAACTTTTATCTTTATGGAGTTATCAATAACCGCCGGACCATTACTACATCCACCCTTACATGACATTCCTTCGAGAATATTGGCATTGAATCGACCATGTTTCATCAGTAATAACTGCTTCTTACACTCATGACACCCGTCCGCATATTCGGCAGTAAAGGTAAGCCCATCATCTTCTTTCGCAGCTTGAATCAACGCTTTGGAAACGCCTTGCCCATAAGCGAAGTTTCTACCAAAGACAGATGCCTCCTGACGCTTTTCTGCCTCTAGTTCACTTAAATAGATATGCTTGCTTACAAGCATCGCTGCTACTTCTTCGTACGTTAACACATAATCAACATCGGGTTGAGGCATATCTGTCATCGCTTCCTGCTTCTTGGCAACACATGGACCAATAAACACAACGCCAACCCCTGGATGAACTTTCTTTAAATAGCGAGCCATGATAACCATGGGAGAAGCCATAGATGACATGTTCTTTTCATATACTTCCGGGAAATGCTGGCGAGCAAGATTCAAGAATGCCGGACAACAGGACGTAGTCATCGGAACATTCTCTTCCATTTTCTCTTTGAGTTCTTCCTTTTCGTGCCAAGCCACAACATCCGCACCAACAGCAACTTCCACTACATCTTGAAAGCCGAGCATGCGTATACCTTCTTTGATTTGATCTAGTGACGCTGAATCAAACTGCCCCTGAATTGAAGGGGCCACCATCGCAATCATTGGAGTATCCATTTTAATCAATTGGATAACAGGCACAATCCACGATGCATCCTCGATGGCACCAAAAGGACAAGCCGCCTGACAAGCAGCACAGTTAATACATTTATCTTCATTGATTTTAGCAATTCCACATTCATCCATCGTAATGGCATCAACACAGCAGCTAGCCTTACAGGGTCGCACCGTCTCAACAATTGCATGAAATGCACACGCCTTCACACACGCTCCACATTCTTTACATTTATCATGATTGATAATCGCACGATTGCTTCCCATCGTAATTGCATCAAACTTACACGCCTTTACACAACTTTTAGCCATACATTTTCGACAATTATCTGTAATTTGAATTCGTTGGATTGTACAACCATCACAAGCTGCTTCAAGTACCTGAACAATCTGTTTGGGCTTTTTTTCAACTTTCAAACGTACATTCGGTGATTTTCCTAGTGCTAAACGAGTCCGCTGACGGATGATTTCTCGTTCTTTATATACACAGCAGCGAAAGTCCGCTTTTGTGGTTGGAATCAATTTATAGGCCAGTTGATCTTCAATGTCAGGTGTGAGTGTACCTTCATAAGCACTTTTGGATACCTCTCTCAATACGTCAAATTTAAATTGTCTAGCTTCATGATCAAACAATCCCATAGATACCAACCTTTCGTTATTTTCTTCACATGTTAGTTATATCACAGTCTAATAGCCTCTTCAAGCATTATTTTCATGACAGCGTTTTCATTTTGAAACTTTTTTTAGTACGGAACACAACGAGTATGATATGATAGTTTCAGTTGGAGGGTTACTATGAAATCTATTGTTTTACTTGGTTCTTTCACACACCAAAAAACCTATACATTATCCAATGAGATACAGTCTTTTCAGATGGCAAACGAATCCACTTGCATCGGTGGGCCGATGATGGATATAGCGACGGAGTTCGCCAACCTGTCCTTTGAGACTCACTGTTTGATTAAAATGGGAAATGATATCGAGAGTCTTGAGTGCAAGGATCAATTGGACTCCCAGGGAATTTTCACGCAGGCGATTTCTACTAACACCCCAATGCCAAGTGAGCTAATTGTGGTTACCCCTTCAAATCAATATACCATTCTCTCTTCATCGAGCGTTACTTCCTTCTTGCCAACTGATCAAGTTCCATTCGTTTCCTTTGATCATTGTGACTATGGTTTACTTCATGAGTTCAATGAAGACTTTCTTCTGCGATTATTTTCAAAAACACCCAAAGTTAAATGGATTATGAACCATGGGTTTCCAAATGCCAATTTACTTAAATATCTTCATGGAATTATATTAAATGAGACTGAGTTCAGAAAACATTCCAAGGGGTTTTCCAAAGAAATGATGTCTCAGATGTTGATTAATGCGGGTGTCAAATGGATAGTCATTCTATCTGATCGTGATGTATTCGTCTATAATGAGGACTACGAAGAGTTTACTTTCCCCTCTAACCACCCTATTGGGATTCACAATCCATTGCGCCAATCATTTATTGCTCAATTAATCAATACGCTCTATGAGCATAACTCCATCAAGCAAGCTGTTGAATCTTGTTTATCTTTAACTCCTGTCAACGATAATTAAAAACAACCATAAAACACAAAAAAAGAGTGAGTTTCTTATTGGAACTCACTCTTTTTGATATTTGCACTTAAATTATAGTTTGATAAACTGCTCAATATCCAGAACGAAGATTGTAGCACCACCTACTTGTACTTCGACTGGGAAGGATGCATATCGTCCAATATCATACGATGCGGTCGAAGGAACAATTTCAGTACGGCGTTTACTTTCATTTCCAATGATTTCAATTGCGTGCTCAACTTTCTCATCTTCTGTACCGACAATAATCGTTGTATTCCCTGAACGAAGGAACCCACCGGTTGTTGCGAGGCGAGTAACTGAATAATTTTCTTTGGTCAATGCAGCTGAAACACTTGAGCTGTCATCATTTGAAACAATAGCTAGGATTAATTTCATGAATATTCCTCCTTTATCTACGTCTATTTTATCACATTCCAGGTAAATGTGCATCTTGACTCATCAAAAATGAAATAACTTTCAAAAAAGAGTGGATATCTCCACTCTACACATTAAATCTGAAATGCATAACATCACCATCTTGAACGATATACTCTTTACCTTCCATTCGCATACGACCAGCATCCTTAAGTGCTGATTCACTGCCATATCGGGTAAAATCCTCGATGGAATATGTTTCTGCTTTAATGAACCCACGTTGAAAATCAGTATGAATCACTCCTGCACATTGTGGCGCTTTATACCCTTGTCTAAATGTCCATGCACGTACCTCTTGAGGACCGGCAGTGAAAAATGTATTTAATCCCAATAATTGGTATGCAGACACGATGATTCGATCCAGCCCACTTTGAGCAATTCCCAACTCTTCCAAAAATAGACTTTTTTCTTCTTTATCAAGCATCGCAAGTTCTTCTTCAATTTTCGCACATATTGGAATTACCTGATTATTCTCTTCTTGAGCATATGCACTCACACGCTGAAAGTATTCATTTTCCTGCGGGTGGTTGATTTCCTCTTCAGACATGTTCGCTATGTAGATTACTGGTTTTGCCGTCAGTAGATGAAATCCTCGCAAAATTTCAAGTTCTTCTTTCGAACAGTCGACAGCACGAGCCATCTTCCCTTGCTCAAGTGCTTCTTTCATTCGTTTGAGTAAAGCAAGTTCAAACATCGTATCTTTGTCCTGAGCTTTTGCTTTTCTTTCCACCCGAGAGATTCTTGAATCAACGGATGCCAAATCTGCCAATGCCAATTCTAAATGAATAATTTCAATATCACGAATTGGATCAATGGTACCCTCCACATGAGTGATTTGCCCATCATCAAAACAGCGAACAACATGACAAATTGCATCCACCTCACGAATATGAGATAAAAACTGATTTCCCAGTCCTTCACCTTTTGAAGCGCCTTTTACAAGACCGGCAATATCTGTGAACTCAAATGTAGTATAAATTGTCTTCTTTGGTTTAAAATGTTCAACGAGTACCTTGATGCGATCATCAGGCACCTCAACAACCCCAACGTTTGGGTTGATGGTAGCAAACGGATAGTTCGCGGCCTCAACCTGTGATTGAGTGATAGCATTAAATAGCGTAGATTTCCCTACATTTGGTAATCCCACGATTCCTGCAGTTAGTGGCATAATATCATCCTTTCAGTCGACCGTTCTTTAGTGTACACAATATCAGCTGAAAGTTCAATCATTAATGCCTTCAGATGCTCTTTTTACAACTTTTTTAAGTTTTTTTTCAAATTCACTACGATCAAACATGACAGCTGCACCGCATCCTTCACATTTAATCTTAATATCTGCGCCCATACGAATAATCTTCCAAACATTTGACTTTCGACATGGATGCTGTTTCTTCATCTCGACGATATCATTTAAATCGTACTCCATGATACTCACCTCTTTTTGATAATAGATACTATTATACACCTAAATGAGACAAATATGCTTGAAAAGTATTTGAAAGTAACATTGCAATCGTCATGGGTCCAACACCTTTAGGTACAGGTGTCATATACGATGCCACTTCCATAACTTCAGGGACCACATCTCCGATAATCTGATTATCTTCAGTGCGATGAATTCCCACATCAATGACAATAGCTTCAGGTTTTACCCAATCCTTCTTTACGAAATGAGGAACACCGACCGCAGCAACAATCACATCACTATCCTGACAAATCTTTTGAATATCCTTCGATCGTGAGTGGCAAATGGTGACCGTCGCATTGGCAGAAACCATCAGTTGAGCGATAGGTCGACCTACCAGATGACTTCTTCCCAAAACGACCACACTTTTACCAGAGACTGATAAGTTGTAGTACTTTAAAATCTCCATAATTCCTTTGGGGGTACATGGAATAAACGTTTCTTCGTTCATGTGAAGCTTGCCCACATTAATTGGGTGGAATCCATCCACATCCTTATTGGGGTCTATGCCTAAGATGACTTCACGTGAATCCAGATGTTTTGGTAGCGGCAACTGAACCAAAATTCCATCCACAGATTCATCCTCGTTATACTGACGAATGACATCCATTAGCTCTGTCTGTGTTGTTTTCTCATCCATACGATTGACTTCAGATAAAAACCCCACTTGTTCACATGCTTTTGCTTTCGCCGCAACATACGTTTGTGAAGCCGGATCATCACCCACGATAACCACTACGAGCTTTGGTTTTCGAAAAGAAGGGTCCAATTTTAACACCTTTTCTTTCAACTGCTCTCTAATCGCTTTTGAAACTTCATTCCCTGCTAATATTTGTCCCATAAGACCTCCTGTTATATGATAAAGGTAACCGGACCGTCATTGACCAAGATGACGTCCATCATGGCTGCAAAGACGCCCGTTGAAACCTCAATTCCCATTTGACGTATTTCATGATTAAATCGATCAAACAATGGCTGTGCTAGGCTTGGCTGCTCTGCGGAATCAAAACTAGGGCGATTTCCTTTAGCAACATTCGCTGCAAGTGTAAATTGAGAAACGCTTAGAATTTTTCCTTGTATGTCCTGAATGCTTAAATTCATTTTACCATAGGAATCCTCAAAGATTCGCATTTTACCGATTTTATTTGCAACTTTAACGACATCTTCTTCTCGATCTCCCTTTTCAATCCCTACCAAAAGCAATAAGCCCTGTTGAATTTGCCCCACAATTTTCCCATTTACTTCAACTCTTGCTTCCTTTACTCTCTGTATTACGACTTTCACAAAAATCACCTCGACTTTATTTTACTATTTTTCCAACTCTGTTAGAATAGATACAGGAGTGATTTTCATGAAACAACCCTTAGCCTTCCGCTTACGTCCCACAAATCTCAATGATATTATCGGCCAAAAACACTTGTTTGGACCCGATGGTGTATTGCGTAAAGCTGTGGAAAGTACACAGCTGTTTTCCATGATTTTTTATGGGCCTCCAGGTACGGGAAAAACATCAACGGCATTAACCATGGTAACTATGTTAAAACGACCCTATCGACTATTCAATGCTGTTACCGGAAACAAAAAAGAACTCGATCAGATTTTTGCTGAAGCAAAGATGAGTTCTGGTTTTGTCTTAATTATGGATGAAGTTCACCGATTAAATCGGGATAAACAGGATCATTTGCTTCCTTATGTGGAAGATGGAACTATTACTCTTATCGGCGCAACAACTTCCAATCCTTATTATGCAATAAACGCTGCAATTCGATCCCGTGTGCATCTTTTTGAGTTTAAGCCCTTAAGTGAGATTGATTGTCTTCAGGCAATAACATATGCACTTTCGGCAAAGGAAGGGTTGGACGGGCTGTATTCCATTGAAGATAGTGCCAAACACCATATTGCCTCTGCATGTAACGGAGACTTGCGATTTGCTCTTAACCTTTTGGAAATCAGTGCCATGGCCTCCAAAGGTACCGTGATTACGATAGACACAGTAAAACAGTATGCACGTGTGGCAAATAATGCATCAGAGGATTCAGGAGATGGGTATTATGATTTATTGAGCGGATTTCAAAAGTCGATTCGTGGAAGCGATGTGGATGGAGCGTTGTATTATCTTGCAAGACTGATTCAGGCCGGTGATCTGGATTCCATTGAGCGAAGACTGCTTGTGATAGCCTATGAAGACATCGGATTAGCTAATCCCGCATGTGTCGCAAGAACCATTTCTGCAATCGACGCTGCTAAGCGAGTGGGTTTCCCTGAAGCTAGAATTCCATTATCTGTTGCTGTGGTCGATCTTGCGGCTTCACCTAAGTCTAAAACCGCTTATGAAGCGCTGGACCGTGCGTTACAGGTTGTTTCTGAGAATCCCGGACAAATACCTGCTTATCTTCGTTTGACTCCTGTTGGACTCAATGAGGAGGATAAATATCCCTATGATCAACCTTCGATTTGGCCAAGGTTAGCATATCTTCCCGAGCACATAAAAGATACACACTTCTACATACCAAACAAAGCAAGTCCATACGAGAAGATTGTTGGAGAAAATGTGGAAAAACTCCGTCAGTTTAAACGGAGTTATCATGTGAAAGCATTAAAAAAAGGAGGCCGTTAGGTCTCCTTTAATCATGAATTACTTAATGTCTCTAGCGTAACCAGCAGCAGCTTCAACAGCAGCTTGGTAGCTTTCGATTGTAATTGTTACAGATGTTTTAAGATCATCACCACTTGGTACGTGTAAGTGAGTTGCATCTCTTTCAAATGTAGGGATAGCTTTGATTTCAGCAATTGTTTTTCCAGTAAAGTAAACTTCTAAAGCTTGAGCTTGCTCATACCATTCTTTGCCGATTTCAGAACGATCTTTCATACCGTAAGCATCGCCTTTTTCCTTCTTTGTAGGAGCAGCTTCAGCTTTGTCGATTGTTCCATCAGTTAAGAAAGTTCCTTGGTTTTGTGCAACATCGATAAATGTCCACAATACTTTTCCGTCTTTGTCCAAAGCAACACCTGCATAAGTTGTGTTCACTTGAACGCGACCAGCAGCATCAGCAGTAGCAGCGCGTGCAGCTACAGAAGTAACGGATCCGCTACCAACCTTTGCAACACCTTTAAGTTCAACTGCAGCTTCAGCAGCTTTTTTAACAGCAGCGATGTAACCATCAACAGTAATTGTTACCGAAGTTTTAAGATCGTCACCTGAAGGTTTGTTTTCTGCCAAAGGCATAGCCAATACTTCAGCCAAAGTCTTTCCAACCATCCAATCTTCTAAAACCTTAATTTGCTCATCCCATTCTGCCTTAGCAACTTGGGAAGCATTTTTCATACCGTAGTCAGCGCCTCTTTCCTTTTTAGTAGGACGAGCCTCTGCTTTAACGATTGCACCTGTTAAATCAAATGTACCTTCATTTTGTGCGGTATCAATGTCAACGCTGACAAATTTTCCGTCTTTGTCCATAACAACTGTTGCATATGTAACATTTGCTTGGATACGTCCAGCTGGTGTTTCAGCAGCAGCACGACCACTTACTGTAGTAACACTTGCAGTTCCAACTTTGTATACTGGTTCTTCTTTTGCACAACCTGCGAATACAAGAAGTGCAGCAGCAACTAATAATAATAATTTTTTCATCTAAGAATTCCTCCTTTGCAAGTGCAATTATAAATGGTTCAAAACCTGTTGTCAATGATGTTTTGTTATCATTTTCACTTTTGTTTTGTGAAACTCCGAAGTTTGTGAAATGTGTATACTATTGTACACAATAGTCATTTTTTTTCACATTTAGCTTGTTTGCTTCCTCGAATCAAATGATCTCTATAGTACTGTTCACCCCACTGAACAACGATCATCCAAGTCCCTAAAGATAGTGATAAAGATAGAATCACTTCAACTAAAGATGCTTGATAAAACAAAAAGCGCATGGGCATAAACAACATAGAAAAGATAGGGATAAACGAAAGAATGTATCCGATTCCTTCATTCATCTGATTCGGTGTGTTCAGAAATATTGAGGAGTAGTAAATTAATAACAATGCTAAATAGAAAGGTCCTTGCACACTACCCGCTTCTTCGATATGTTCAATCCGTATACTTATGACCACCATGATAATTTGAACCACAAGAATCCCTAGAAATAAAAAAAGAAATCCAACCATTAATCCTGTCACCCATTGGTGGGAAATATTTAGACTAACCATCCATTCTTTAAATGAAACAAAGCGAACAGGTAACCACTGTATTTGATACATTAGTTGAAATAGACCTCTTCCCTGATCGAACAGTTGTCGAATCAACAACCAGAATAGAGCAATTCCTACATAACTTATAGTTTGAAGAATCACACTCAACCAACCAATGAACATTTTCGCATAGTAATGAGCCTTAAAACTAACCGATGTTAGAATCAGTTCCAGCATATTGGATGTCTTTTCCACCACAATTTCATTGGCCATAGCTGAGGAAAAACTCAACATCATAAAATACATCGTTGTAATAAAAATGAAACCTGAATGATCATCCTTTTTCGGTGGAAGATAGGTCATTTTTATTTCCGGTGTCATAACATGAATCATTTCTTGCTGGATTGAAGCCGGATACTTCTGTATTTCTGAGAATGTATGGTATTGAGTAACCCACGCTTCAATCTGATAAGCATGGTACTGTGATAGTGTTGGGTGGATGTATACTTCAATCGATTGATCAACAAACTGTATCTGGATTTTAGCTTCTTCCTTTGCTTCAACAAACACATAGCCTGGTTCAATCTGTTTTTCAAGAAATTGAACCAGTTCTTCAGGTGCGTTTATTTCAACAGGATTGACCCAATCATAAGCGATGGATGAAATCCATGTATCAGAGAAAAATAAAGCTCCCGTAACAAGGAAGGTAAATCCCAAGAGCAATAAAGCTACTGGATTGCTTAGCCTGCGCCTTAACGAAAACTCAATCAATGTTTTCATGTATATCCCCCAACAAATCCTTTAAGGTTAAGGATTCAACTTTCATCGTCTCATATTCCCGGATTTTTACTGCAGAAAGGAACATCTTTTGAGCCAGTTTCTGTTCCCTAAAGACATATTTTGTGTAATGTCCATCTGAAATCACCCTACAGACTCCCTCAACGTCACTATGTTTACGATAGGGATCATCGGATATTGTAATTGTAATCTGAGGATGGGCATCTTTGATATCTTTTATACGTCCGGAATACTTAACTATTGAGTGTTCAAGAACTAAGACACGATCACATAAATGCTCAATTTCTTCGAATTGATGGCTCGACAAAAGAATGATGCATCCAGTTTTTCTATGCTCATAGATAATCTTTTTTATTAACTCAACATTATCCACATCCAACCCAGTCAGTGGCTCATCCAAAATCAGCAGCTTAGGTTTATGGATAAGAGCACAGATAAACTGTATTTTTTGCTGGTTCCCTTTAGAACATTCTTTTAATCTTTTATTTCGTATGTTCTGTGCCTCAAGTTTGTCAAACCAGTAATCCATCTCTCTATAAATGTCTGCCATTTTCATGTTTTTGAGCTTAGCACAAAACACCACAAGTTCCCAAGCCCGTAAATCCTGAATCACACTTCGCTCCTCCGGGACATATCCAATATCTGAAAGCAACAAACGTTCTCCGTGTAAAGTGACCTCTCCACTATCCATGGGTATCAGTTGCAGCAAGCAACGAAAAAGAGTAGTCTTACCACTACCATTTCTCCCCAAAACACCACAGATCTCCTGTTCCATCACGTTCAGATGAATTGATTGGCATCCCTGTTTATCACCATATAATTTACTTACACCTTTTATCTCTAGCATCAAATCACCTCATATTCACATATGAGATACAATTTGGTTTCCCTACAAAAAAACAGTGTTCTCACACTGTTAACACTCTCCTTAATAAACGTCTTTTCTTTCTTCTTTTTTGAGCAGCCCCATGTTGATGTGACAATAGCCACTTGGATTCTTTAATAAATAGTCCTGGTGATAATCTTCAGCATCAAAGAACTTATCCAGTTTTTCAATTTCAACCACAATTGGTTTTTTATAATCCTTTTGTTTCATTGAAACATAGTCACGAATAACCGGTTCGTCCATTTCATCCATAAAATAGATCCCTGTCCGATATTGCGTTCCAATATCATTCCCTTGACGATTTAATGTTGTTGGGTCAATCATTCTGAACAGATGTTCAAGAATCTTTTCCAATGAGATAACTTGCTCGTCATACCTTACAAAAACGACTTCGGCATGCTCCGTATTTCCTGTACAAACTTCCTGATAACTAGGGTTGTCTTTAACCCCTTGAGCATATCCTGCTTTCGATGATATAACGCCTTTAGCACGTCGATAATACTCCTGAACACCCCAGAAACAACCTCCTGCTAATACGATTTCTTTCATTCTGATTCCTCCGTCAATTTACTAACTATATAGTAGGCACAAGCTAATCCCGAAGCCAACGGAACAAATGGAGAGCTGGATGGTGGCATTTTTTCTTTTCGAATCACACTATCATTTAGCTCAATTGTTTGTTTTTTAGGGATTTCACTTGAAAATACAACAGGCATATGAAGATTCAGCTTACGTTTGCGAACCTGATATCGCATGACCTTTGCCAATGGATCTTCCTTTGTTTGACTTAATTTTACTATAGAAACTTTCGTCGGGTCCATTCGATTGCCCATCCCCAAACTGCTAATCATAGGAATTTGGTGATTCTGACAATGTTCAATGATGGCACATTTTCCACTGACTGTATCAATCGCATCAATCACAGCGCTCACTGAAGTACCTAACACATCCGCAATATTATCTTCCGATATAAATGTATCCATCCGAGTAATCATGACATCCGGATGTATAGATAGCAGTCGTTGTGCTAAAGCATCGACCTTCTTATGTCCAATCGTCTTTTGTGTGGACTGAATCTGACGATTTAGATTACTAATTGACACAACATCGTGATCTACTAAAATCAGATGTTTAACACCACAACGCACAAGAGCTTCAGCCGCCATGGCTCCAACACCACCCAGACCAATAACTGCAACGTGACAATTGGCTAATTGATTCAATTTTTTTTCATCCAGTAAAAGTGCAATTCGTATTAAGGATTCATCAACCATTCATGTACCTCTTCCAACAATATTGTTTGACTTTCCGGCTGACTTACGTCAAGCCATTGAACAGGCAACTGAAGATTAAACCACGTCCATTGCCGTTTTGCAAACTGCCTTGTATGTTTTTTAATTTCTTCAACTACGTCACTCAGTGTTTTATCCCCCTCAACATAGCCTCTGAATTCTTTGTATCCTATGGCACTCATAGCTAAACAGTCCCATCCTGCCATATTCACTATGTTGCGAACCTCTTCTTCTAATCCTTGTTTTATCATCAGCTCAACCCGATGATTGATTCGATCATACACCCATGATCTTGGACCATCCAAGCCAACTAGCTTTACATCATAAAGCAGTGTTTTCTTCTGATCTGAAATCCAATCGCTTTTTGACTTTTTACTGGAATAATAAATAGTCAATGCTCGAATAACTCGTTTTCGATTATTCGGGTGAATTTTCATACTTTCAACTTTATCTACTTCCGCTAACATTTGATGTAGCTGCTCGTTGGTTTTATCCTCCACCCAACTCATATCTACATCACTCATAGGCTGCATATGATAATCATACAGAAGTGCTTTAATGTAAAGGCCGGTTCCTCCAACAACAAT
>DOKQ01000070.1 GCA_003510215.1 Erysipelotrichaceae bacterium | reverse complement strand
AAATCCTCCAAAGTACCAAATTTCGGATCAATTCCTTTGTAATCCTTAACATCATACTTATGGTAGGTCCCTGATGGATGAATTGGCGTCATCCAAATGGCATCCACACCCAAATCATTAGATAAATAATCCAACTTACTGATTATCCCCTGCAAATCTCCATGATTGTCACGATTTTCATCCGCAAATGCAATCGGGAAAATCTGATAGACAACAGACACATCGTCATAGAATGTAGTAGCTCGAACATCACTTAACTCACTTCTTAACTCATCAACAGTCAAACGGTTTTCAAAAGGATCTATCACCACTGGTGTCTTCTGACACCCCACAAAAAGTAGTAAAGTTAATCCAAGAGCTAACCAACGTTTTATTTTCATATCATCACTTCCTATAGTTGATAAACAACTGCCTGATAAGGCAATAAGTAATTAACATCAAATGATGTTTCATTGTTTATAATCAATTCTTTGCAATCACTCATATCCAGTTCTATTCGTTGAGATCTAAAATTTGCCACAACAGCCACTTTCTTAGAACCTAATGTACGAGTAAACGCAAATACATCTGCACTTTCTATAAAAATCAATTCAAAGTTGCCATATACCAAGATATCCTTATACTCACTATGTCTGCGTAAGTGAATCAGTCTTCGATAGTGGTTCAAAATCGAATCCTTTTGATTTTGCTGTACTTCAACATTAATCCACGAATAATTTCCAACCACATCCAAGTGTGGAGCAACTTCAGAGAAGCCTGCATAGGCTTCAGCATTCCACTGCATCGGCGTTCTTGCATTATCTCGAGAGGTTCTACAAAGATGTCGTAAGATCTGATCTTCACTTAACCTTTTGCGAGCATCACTTACATAATTTCTAACCCAAACATCCTTAAACTGGGAAACCGAATGATAATCTACATTTGTCATACCAATCTCTTCACCATTATAAATAAATGGCGTCCCAGGAAGTGCGAGCAGTACTGTCGCTAACATTGAACCTGACTCACGATGATAGGCGATATCACCATATTGGGATAATACCCGTGGATGATCATGATTCAACCAATACTGTGGAATCCAAGCTCGTCCATTGTAGCCCTGAATCCACCGATCAATCGTGTTTCTAAGCCCTACAACATCAACATGTAATTTCCCTTCAGTCTTACCTTCATCACCAAAAGCACCATTGTGCCAGCAATGATCAAAGTTGAAAACCATGTTAAAGCCTTTGACATCATATCCAGCATACTTCACTGCATCTTCAACATCTGCTCCACCACCGACTTCACCCACAGTAACACAGTCGTAGTTGCTCAAGACATCCTCATGAAATTCTGCCAAATAGTCAAACAATCGCTCACGGTTCGAGAATTTCTTCCAGTCAGGAGCATATCTGCCATTTTCCACTTCCATATCACTATCCGCAAACGTCGTGTCTTTTGCCAAGTGAGCAATGGCGTCCACGCGGAAACCGTCTACACCTAAATCAAGCCACCACTGAGCCATCTTTGCCATCTCTTTTCTCATGGCTGTATTTTCCCAATTTAAATCCGGCATTTTGTTCGAAAAGATTTTCATATAGTACTGGCCTGTAAGTTCATCAAAGTTCCAGCAAGAGCCTTCAAAGAAACTCGCCCAGTTGTTCGGTGGGATTCGATTTCCCTCCGTATCTACCTTTCCATCTTGCCATATATAGTAATCTCTGTACTGATTATCTTTGCTTTTTCTTGACTCAACAAACCATTGATGTTCATCTGAAGTTTGATTCATAACTAAATCCAAAATGATATGAATCCCTTTTTCATGGGCTTTAGAAATAAGTTCTTTAGCATCGTCCATTGAGCCAAAAAGAGGATCAACATCATAGAAATCACTTACATCATAGCCGTTATCGTCCATCGGTGATTTGTAGAAGGGACATATCCAAACCAGATTAACGCCCAGTTGCTCAATATAATCAAGTTTTTCGATGATACCTCGTAAGTCGCCAATACCATCGTTGTTTGTGTCTTTAAATGAGCGTGGATAGATCTGATATCCAACCGCTTCTTTCCACCATTTTCTTTCCATAGATCCTCCTTGAATAAAAAAGAGCATCTTGCGATGCTCTTTACGATACCTTACTGATTGTCCGCCGCAATTTTTTCGTTAGACAATTGAATCAACTCAGCAACAGCTTCCTCGATTGTCATTGTACCATCCCAGATTGCTTTCTGTGTATCAGAGATAAATGGATAATAAGCTGAATCCATAGCTTTCATTTGTGGGTTGTTTGGTAATAACAATGCTGGTTCTGGATAGTTGTAGACAAATGCTGCCATCATTTGTTCTTGAACACCACCTGCTTGAAGAGTAGGAACTAAGTTGCTACCAGCAGCTAATGAAGGTGAGTATGAAGAACTATTAACCATCGCTTGGAAACCATCTTTCGAGTAGACTAAGCGCATCAATTCCATCGCTGCAGAGCGATATTGAGTGTAAGCATTAATAACGAATCCTTTTGTTTTAACAAATGGACGTTGATTAATTCCTTTGTATGTTGGAACGATTGAAACTAGGAATTCTGATCCGGTAGCTGTCATAGCGCCATTAACATCCATCCATGTACCAACTAAACCAAATGGAGCGATTTCGTTGTTTAATACATCATCCCAACGCCATCCCATTGCATCCGCTGGAGTAACAACACCAGATTCTTCAACAGAGATTTTAGCATCTTTAGCTGCCAACAAGAATTCTAAACCTGCCGCAAACTTAGGATCATCGTATCCAGGTTTTGTCGCATCGCCTGTACCGAACAGTTCCCAACCAGCTGATGTCAAGTGGTGGTAATCTGACCATTGGTTTGTTAAGGATAATGGGAACATTACGTTAACTTTTTTGCCTTTGTACTCAGGACGGTTAGCATCCCAAGCTTTTGATTCAGCAAAGATTTTTTCCCATGTGTCAAATGCATCTGGCAATCCATCGCCGTTTGCATCTGTTGTGTCATAACCTAATGCTTCAAGCATGGTTTTGTTCCAGATGAACGCCATACCATCATAAGTCATAGGTGCATATACAGTAGCTGCAGTTGTGTTACCTGCATCATAGAAAGATTTTATAGAATTATTTTTTACAATATTTGCCAATTCAACATGGAAAGGTAGTAAGTGTGATGAGTTACGTGGAACTTCACCATCAATTGCCATAAATACATCTGGCCATTCACCTTGTTGAGTTGCAACGCTATCAGTAGAACCTTGTGAACCTGTGTTAATGTACTCGACTACTCCAACTTTGTCAGGGTAAGTTCTGTTCCACAAGTCAACGATTGCTTTACCGAAATCGTCATTGTCAGCACCGAAACGGATTTTTGCGTCTTTTTCAATTGCAAATGCACCTGTTTCAGCATCGTAACATACTGTATTGCCATCCAGTGTTTCTGGATCACATGTTACAGCTGTTTCTCTTTCGCCGCATGCAGCTAACGAACCCGCCAATGCCGCAATTGTCAAAAAGCTTAACAATTTTTTCATTTTAAATTTCCCTCCTGAAATTTCTAGCTTCACCTGAAGCTGTGAACATTATAGCATTTTATAGTATTAATGTAAACGCTATCACCTACTCTGAGTGCGCACCATAGCCATGTAAACGATTACAATCCTAGTTACTAGGATAACCGGAAATAAAACCGATGCAATCGTCGCAGAGAACAAGGAAAGGAACGCCATAAGCAAGGCCGGCGATACCATAGTCAATACTAGAATAGCGATAATTTCTTTTAGTTTAAAGATGATGGACGACTGTTTTGCATTGATAAATAACATCAGAATTCCAATAATACCAATATAGAATGCATACTGAATTACCATTCCCAAATAGATAATCACCATATCCTGACTCAAGCGACTTAGATCAACACTTCTCAAGAATACATTTGCCCAACGCTCTCCATCAAGTTCTTCACTTAAAATCAATTGTCTGATTTCTTTAAAGGAAACATCACCCAATTGATAACTACCCGAAATCCCTGAATCATTGTCAAGAGACAATGTGAATGTCGTCCTATCGAAAATGATGGCATGGTTCATATCGATCATTCCATCATCTACCAGAATGTATGCTTTGTAATCCTTAAGCTGAATCACTTGATTCTCTTGCACACAGTTTAAGACCTGATCTTTAATTTCACAATCCATCTGATGAATGAGTTCCACAAAATTTTCAGAGTAATTAGGGAATGGTCTGGTTAAGTCATCAAAACTCTGAGTGTATCTACC
>DOKQ01000160.1 GCA_003510215.1 Erysipelotrichaceae bacterium | reverse complement strand
AAAAACTATATTTCATCAATATAGTTTACTCCTGAAATCGTAGAAATAGCATGAATCAGCTTTTGATGACTAATCATCTCATTTAATCCAATCGATAAGTGAAAGAGCTGATCACCAGTACCATGTGACTCAATCTTATCAAGCTCATTAATATGGCAACCCTGTTCTTTGATTTGTCTCAAAATCACACCAATCGGAACTTTTGCGTCTAGCTCAACATATACATCCATGACATAACTATTTCTCTGTAAATAATGATCATAAAGTGAAAATACACGAGTAATCAAAAAGAGAATAATCATTGAACTAGCCACACCGACATAGAATCCACTGCCAATCGCTAATCCCAGCGTTGCTGAAAACCAAAGACCCGCTGCTGTCGTTAAACCCTTAATCTGATTTCTTCCCGTAACCATAATCGTTCCCGCTCCTAAAAATCCTACACCACTAATCACTTGTGCGGATAGTCGCGCGATGTCGGTAGATCCATCAAAATTCAGATACAGATATTCACTCGTAAGCATCACCAGTGTTGCACCCATGCAAACAAGTGCATGCGTCTTAATCCCTGCCGGACGACGTTTTTTTACTCGATCAATTCCTATAATTGCTCCAAGTGAGGCAGATAAAAGCACTCGAAAGAAAACTGAAACCATCATCATCATTTCCTGATAACCTATTTCAAGCATGTTTACCGCCCTTTCTTCAGTTACAAAACGTGAATCGCATCCTCATCAAATCCAATATTCATCGATTCTCCTGTTTGATAAATCCGTTTCCCTGCGGGATTACTCTCACTAATCTCTACAAGTTTGCCAAAGAATTCAACAGCATATTCGTGATTATTTCCCATATAGATGCTCTTAGCTACGTTAACAAGGTAATCCTCTTTTCCAACAATTACGCCTTCAGGACGAATGACGACCCGAACTTCATCTTTAGGCTGATAACTCTTTTGAAGGTTCACTGTATAATGAATTCCATAAACCGAAATAACTGCCTTATTTCCCTCAACAGAAACTATCTGAGCATCCAAAATATTGGCACGGCCAATAAAATTAGCCACAAACTCGTTCACCGGATGCTGATAAATCTCTTGTGGAGAACCTGCCTGCTCTATATTTCCGTTATTCATAATAACAACTTTATCGGAAATAGCCATCGCCTCTTCTTGATCATGAGTAACATATATGGATGTAATCCCAACAGTTTTCTGAATTCTTCGAATTTCATCTCTCATATGGATACGAAGTTTAGCATCAAGGTTACTCAATGGCTCATCAAATAGAAGCACACCGGGTTCCATCACTAATGCACGAGCCAATGAAACACGCTGTTGCTGACCACCGGACATCTGTGCAGGCACGCGCTTTGCGAAATCCTCCATTTTCATCATTGTAAGTATTCGCTGAACACGTTCCTGAACTTCCTGTTTTGGACGCTTCTGAATTTTTAGACCATAAGCAATATTATCATAAACATTCATATGCGGAAACAATGCATAATTTTGAAAAACCATGGCAGTATCTCGTTTGTCAGGGGATTTTGATGCAACATCCTCCTCACCGATAAACACTTCACCTTCGGTCGGCATTTCAAACCCTGCAATCATACGAAGAGTGGTTGTTTTCCCACATCCGGAAGGACCAAGCATGGTTACAAACTCTCCAGGTAAAATATCTAAATCAATATTATTTACAGCAACTACCTGATTATTTTCTGAAGTAATAAATGTTTTATTCAAATTTCTTAATAAGACTCTTTTAGGTGATTTCATCGATTATTCCTGCCTTTCTAAATCGCTAGCATCGATTCCAAACTTGGAAAGTAGAAATTGCATAGCCCAAACCACAATCGCAACAATGACAATTAATATGGTGGAGTATGCGGAAGCTACTCCAATTTTCCCTACATCAATCTGACTCATAATCGCAGCTGTTAGAAGATTATATCGTGCAGAAATCAAGAAGATTACAGTACTGACTAGAGTCATGCTTCGTACAAAGGTGTATACTAAACCGCTAAAAAATGCAGGCCGTATCATCGGAATCGTAACCGATGTAAATACCTTCGCACTTGAAGCACCAAGAACACTTGCTGCTTCTTCAATGGACGGGTCTATTTGCTTTAATGAGGCAATACCGGAACGAATCCCAATAGGCATACTTCTCATTACGAACGCGATAATCAAAATTGTTGCTGTACCTGTAAGTACTAGTGGCCGTGTGTTGTAAGCAAGCACATAGCCAAGACCAATCACAGTTCCAGGAATAGCCAGTGCCATCATGGTGGTCATCTCAACAAATCCCTTACCAATAAAGCGCTTGCGCACAATTAAGAATGCAATAATCATCGCTAATATCCCACTAATCGGTGTGGCCATTAACGCCAGATACGTAGTATCTCTAATAGGTTTCATCCCTAAATCAAACACATACTTAAAGTGATTAAGGGAAAACGAATAGTCGATGCCCCACAGTTTAATAAATGCTCCAATAGGAACTAAGGCATAAAGAACACCCACAAATACACTGATGAGAAGAACCATGATATAGATTGGGCGTACAATCGCAGGTGTATCAATAAGTTCTCTTACACGAGAAGCCTTACCGGTCACAGTAACATAGTTTTTCTTATCAACATAGTATTTTTGTACCATGAACACAGTGATAGAAATCATAAGCAACACAACAGCTAATGCAGTCGCTCCACCCATATCATAATTCCCTATTCCCTGTAAATAAATCTGTACAGCGAGTGTGGTATAGTTTCCACCGATAACCATCGGATTACTAAAGTCTGCAATGGACTGAATAAATACTAGTAAAAATGCATTAGCTAATCCAGGGACCATCAGAGGTAATGTAATCGTTTTGAACACTTCCCATCTTGAGGCACCTAAATCTCTCGCAGCTTCTTCCACAGATGGATCAATACTCTTTAAAAGTCCCACAAGAAGCAGATACGCAACCGGAAAAAAGGTTAACGTTTGAACCAATGTGAGTCCATGAAATCCATAGACATTTGCTTCTCTCATCCCAAAGATTCCCCGGGTAATAAAACCATTTCGACCAAATAATAAAATCGTTGATAACGCAATGACAAACGGTGGCGAAATCATGGGAAGAATGGCTATTGCATTGAATAGTTTCTTTGTTTTTATCTTAAGATAGGCTGCAGCGTATGCAAACAGAAATCCAACTGCAGTTGAAATCACACTGACAACAAGACCTAGTTTTATGGTATTCCACAATACTTCCAACGTGTTGGACATCCTGAAAATCTTGAAATAATTATCAAATGTGAACTCTCCTCGAAAAAACAAACTTTCACGCGTAATTTTTAATAGTGGCCAAAGAATGAATAGAAAGACAACTGCAAGCACACCCAAAATAGCTGCCATTAGAATTGGATCTCTAAAGTTCTTTTTAGCTGTATCAACTTCCGTTTTAATAAACAACTTAACATTTTTCTTTTTCAACATTTCAACTCTCCTTTAATTCGTGGGGTGTTGAATGAAAGAATTCATGTGTTTCCACATGAATTCCCTCAACAATATCTTTAACTTTTATTCAGTTGGAGGACTTGTTTTTGTGGCTTCATTAAATTTTTCAACCAGTGAACCACGGTTTGTTCCTGCCCAAACGAAATCATAGTCAATTAAGTTTGTATCCTTAAGTTCAAGTGCTTCAGCAGGTGGGACTGCATTGGGATTTGTTAGGAACTGATATGAACCAACAACACTTCCCAATTCCTGAGCTTCCTTAGTTAAAGCCCAATCCACAAACATTTTAGCTGCTTCTTGATCTGGTCCGCCTTTAAGAATAGCGACACCACCAATTTCAAATCCTGTGCCTTCACTTGGAGCACCGATTTCAATATCTCTGAAACCTTCAATTCTGTATTTCACAGCATCATGCAAGAAGGTAATTCCAATTGGAATTTCTTTAAGTCCAACCATACGTCCAGGAGCTGTTCCTGATTTGGTATATTGTCGAACTTGCTGATTCAAACGTTGCATGTATGCAATACCTTCTTCTTCACCCATAAGTTGGGTCAATGTTGCTAACATAGTATATGCTGTTCCTGATGATCCAGGGTGAGCTGTAACGATTTGACCTTTAAACTCTGGTTTCAACAAATCTTGCCATGACTTTGGATAATCATAGCCTTTTTCTGTAAACCATTCTTTATCAAACACAAATCCTAAATATCCTACATAAATACCTGTCCAATAACCTGTTGCATCTTTAAAGTTATCAGGAATTGCAGTTGCATTTGGTGATACATATGGAACTAGCATGTCATCAGACATAGCTGCAATATAGGCATCTACAGGTCCACCATACCAGATACTCGCAGACATATTTTCTTTTTCTGCAAGGATACGAGCCAATGTTTCACCACTACTCATACGCACGAAGTTGGTTTTAACACCGGTAGCCTTCTCAAATTCTCTAGCTGCCAAGATTGCATGATCTTCCATAAGACCTGCATAGATGGTTAAAGTTAAATCCTTCTTATCACCGCTACCACTGTTGGAACAACCTGTGATTAACAAGATGACAAGCAAAACCGAAACAATTTTGAACATTTTCATTTTATTTCCTCCTGTTTCTATGTTCATTGTATGTTTTTCACACAATGTTCACAATCTAACAGAACGGACAAAATATCCGAAATTTTGCTTTTTTAAAAGCGCTTACAACAATTCCTTTTATACACTCATACAAACGAATCAAAAGTACCTAAATACCATCATGCACTCTTCATTCGACTGAAATATGATAAAATGAATACATAAAAAA
>DOKQ01000149.1 GCA_003510215.1 Erysipelotrichaceae bacterium | reverse complement strand
TAAACTCATCGCAGATGACATTACACGCACTGCCTCCATCCATCCAGATGATTGAAGGAATGTCAAGCTGGCCTTGCAAAATCCACATGACCGCACCCTTTTCGCCACCACTGATGGGAAAAGCACCATCCGGTGTAAAGGCAAACAAGGGCTCATGTTCCTGTTCAACATAAAGACGAATATCTTCCATCGTTCGTTCTTCATCCATACCACAAACCACACGAACCTGATGTTTTAATTGCATATCACTCTCTTTGATATACTTGAGGGCAATCATGTTTGCGACCAAGGCCGCTTTCATATCCTGGGTTCCGCGGCCATAAAGGGCTTGATTGACAATTTGTGCCCCAAAAGGATCCACGGACCAACCATCCCCTACGGAAACAACATCCATATGACTTACACTTTCAATTCTAGTTTTTTGATTACCATAAACCATAGCCAATGCATGACCGTTGACTTCAATCAGATCAAAACCCCATTCTTTAGCTTTCTGTTTAAACCAAAGATATCCCTGGTGGACTCGCTGGCCATATGGAGCATGCTCACTGACAGTTGCGGCTTCATACACGGTTGGCAACCGTAAGACTTCCTGCAGTGTCTCAATGTATTCATTAAATACGTTATCATTTAAATTTATCATAAACCCTCTTTAAAGCGGACACCACATATTTGTGGGCGCTGGCCATATCATTGACCCTACAATGTATACAATACTTAAGATGAATATGACATTCGTGATGAAGCGAACTCGCTTATCCCAAACGGTTGGATCCTGTTCCACATAATAGCTGCGACGTTTCCCACGACCGAAGCCTCGAAGATCCATACCATTGGCAATGGTTGATACACGGTCGAAAGATGTAATGATTAATGGGATCAGAATGAGTAACGACTGTTTCAGCCGTTTTGAAATGGACGCTTTCTTAGGATCGAGTTCTACGCCCCGCATTTGCATGGAGAGCTTGATATTCTCATAATCACGGGCAATGTCCGGAATATATCGAAACCCCAAGGAAACGATGGTAGCGACCTTATAGGGAACTCGATGTGCTGCCAATCCAGCCGCAAACTGACTTGGTGTAATGGTTATAATAAACCAGAGCGATACCATGAAGGAAGTAACCATTTTAATGAATCGAACCAGTAGATACCACAGCGTTTCAACACTGACATAATAACGGGTTGAAAACTGATGAATAATCGTATTTTCTCCACACCAGTATTCGCCAAGACTCGGGTTTGCCAGATAAAACAGAAACAGGTTTAAAAGATTAACACCTACCACAATCAGAAAGACAATTCGAATGGACTTCCAGTTAGGTTTACTGAATAAAACACCCAGCGACGATGCTAAAAGAATTGGAACAAGGATGCGTAAGTCAAATGACATAATGACAGCCACAAGACCTACCACAAACAATCTTACTTTTGTCTCACCGTTGAGTCGATGCAAAAATGTATCCTGCAGGGTCACCTGGATCAAAAACTTATTCTGATTCATGGATTTTCCCCCTTTCGACCTGAATGAAGTGTTCGATAAACTCTTCAGGTTTTAATTGTAAGCGAGTCGCTAATGTATATAAGGATGTCTGTTTAAGATTGGCCCTAGCAATCACATCATCATTAGACAATACTTTAAACACCTGATCATCCGCAATCAGTTCACCATCCGCAAAGACAATCGCCCGATCCGTGTATTCAATCGCTAGATGCATATCGTGGGTAATGAAAATCACTGTTAGATTCAGCTGTTTCTGAAGTTGCTCAATAAAAGATAGCATTTCCGTATAGTGACGATAATCCTGACCTGCCGTTGGTTCATCAAGTATCAGTACCTTCGGTGATAAGGCCAGAATTGAAGCAATGGTCACTCTTTTTTTCTGGCCATAACTTAATGCACTGATCGGCCAGTTTCTCATAGCATGCAAACCACAGATTTGAAGAACCTCAATTACCTTAGCTAAAATTTCCTCTTCATGATAACCTCGGAGACGAAGTGCCAAGGCAACTTCATCAAAGATCATTTCCTTCACAATCATCTGATTGGGATTTTGCATAACATAGCCAAAACGTTCGCCGAGCTGTTTGATTGTCAAGTGAAGATAATCCTCTTGCTCAACAAGGATCCTACCTGTGTTTGGTCGAATTACCCCACATAGTAGTTTAGCCATGGTACTTTTCCCTGCCCCATTTTTACCTACCACCGCAACTCGCTCGCCTTTACGCAAAGTAAAGGAAACATCCTTCAACACGAGCTCTTTGTCATAGGCAAAACTGACATCCTCCACCGTGAGTACAATATCCTGTGATGAAGTTGATTGCGAACTGATGAAGGTTGATGAGAAATCCAATAATTTCTTCTGATGCCTTGATAGGTCGAGCTGATAAATCGATGCAGGTGAATCTTCGATACTCAACTCACATCCTGCATGTTTCAAAGCTGAGACATACAATGGTTCCCGAATACCATATTGTATTAATAAATTGGATGTCAGCAGTTGCTCAGGTGTCATATCTGCTACGATACGTCCTTCGTCCATAAGTAAAATGCGATCCACCGGACGATGGAGTACATCTTCGAGTCGATGCTCAATGATAACTACGGTTTTTCCCAACTGCTTATATAAATCATCAATTAGTTCAATGGCTGTCTTTCCCATGGCAGGATCGAGTGCTGCCAGCGGTTCGTCAAAAAGAAGGATGGAAACATCCTCGTTGATGACACCAGCCATTGAAACCTTTTGTTTTTGTCCACCTGAAAGCTGATAAGGTACGTGGCTTAGAAAATCCTGCATTCCAACCAGGGAAGCGGATGCAAACACTCGTTTGACCATATCATTTCGGTTCATTTGCTGGTTTTCAAGGGCAAATGCAATGTCTTCACCCACGCTCAATCCGACAAACTGGGCATCTGAATCTTGCAAAACAGTACCCACATGTTTACTTAAAGCAAAAATGCTAGCGTCGATTGTCTCAACACCAGCAATTTTACAACTACCTTTTACTTCACCCTCAAAGCTATGAGGGATTAAGCCATTGATACAATGTGCCAAGGTGGACTTTCCACTTCCGGAAGGTCCTAAAAGCAACACTTTCTCATGTTGATAAATTGTCAGATTGATATCGTGTAAAGTGGCTTCCGTTTGAGACTTATATCGGAAGCTGAAATCTTTAAACTCTATCAATGGTTTCTTCATATTACTCCTTACGTAATCCGGATGAACGACGGTAACTTGCTGCTAAGGCAAACAGTACCGGAATACCTGCCGCAATTAATACAATTGAGTTACTGGCAAATGCCGCAAATGCCTGCATAAATGTGATGGTTAACTCACCACCATATAGTAATACGGTGAAGATTGGTGTCAAAACACCAAAAGCCAATGCATTACCGACAACCGCAATCACACCAAAAATCACAGCATGCAACGGCTTGAAGATACCATCTTTGACTCTTGCGCCATAAAGCGGTAATAATCCCACAAATAGACCCAGGAAAAAGTTACCGATGGACCAGTCAATCCAGAATCCCCAACCAGCCAAAAGATCCGCAAACATGTTTCCAAAGAACAATGCAATCGCTGCTGGTAGAGCCCCATAAAGTGCACCAACCACGACAGGAACAATCATCGCTGTCGTCAAACGAGTATTGGTAAACACCGTGATACTACCATAAATCATTAATACCCCAAACAGTGCGGCACCGATGGCGATCGCAACCACGGTTTGTGTGTTCCACTTTCCAAATAAATACGTTATCCAATTCTTCTCCATATAAATCTCCTTTCCCATGTATGTTTCTCATACAAGATGATTATAGGATAAATCCTACGGTTTTACAAGTTGAACCTCTACCAATTTTTCAGAACCCAACATTATTCTTTCACGCTTACATTTTCTTTCAGATATAAAAAAACGCACGGATCATTCGCTGAATCACATGCGTTGATATTGATAAGAGTTTTATCCCTCTACGTCTTCAGTTTACTCTTAGGCTTGTACAAGAAAGAAAGTCCGAGGGGAACAAGCAAACTGAAAGCTAATGCATACAACGTAAAGTCATAGCCGAAACTACCTACCAAAAAGCCGGATAATAGAGGCGTCAGCAATGCCGATAACCCTCCATAAAGAGAAAGTGCAAACATTTGACCGGATGACTTCAGATGTGCTGGTGATTCATCATCAATAAGCACCTTTTGCACAACCATCAGAAGTGGAAATGTTGCGAACTGCAATCCAGAGATCATCACAAGCTGAAATGGCGTTGTGGCAACCGCATATAGGAAGAATCGGATGAAATACATGAAAATCGCGAAGATCATCATCTTCTTTCCACCCATCCATTTTAAAACAACTGCGCCTAGAAAGAAGAGCGGTAACTCTGTAATTGCTTGAAACGACCATTTGAATGCCACATCATCGTTCGTTCCACCCAAAGCAAGAATTTTGTCAATAACTGTATACATATCGGCCGTAAAGACGATATTTACCAACACGAAAATGACAAGAAGAAGCAAATACGGCTTATGTTCAATCAGTTGTTTTACATCTCTAAAACGAATGGACTGACCTGTAACTACTTTATGTGCATCTGGCATTTTTCTAGACACAACCATCGACAACAGTGCAAAAATAGCAAAGCTTAATCCGATAGCCCGATATCCATAAGCGGATAGAATCCACGAGGTGATAGGCGCACCGATAGCCCAACCAATCGAACCAAAGGCTCGAATCATACCGAAATTGTCTCTGGAATACTGACTGGTTTCAATCGTCCAGGTTTCAAGTAGTCCTGATACAATTCTGAAGAACCCTCCCATCATGGAAACTGCGAGCAGATGGAAAAAGAAGTTATATTCAGTAACCCAGTACATAGCTGCATTGGCTAACACAAATAGAATCATAAATAGATTAAAGAATCGTTTAACTGTCTGATACCGATCGCAAAGATACCCAGCCCATAATTGTCCAAAGATGGATACAAAGGCCATTGCAGAGAGTAAAACCCCCCGTTGTTCAGGTGAATATCCGGCATCGATAAGGAATGGAATCATTTGTGTGTTTGTCATGGCAAGCCCCACAAAGACAATGGCAAAAATCATAAACTGGCGAATCAGAATTTTGTTATTTCTCATAGTATTTCCTCTTCCTTGAAACATACAAAAGCCACTTCACGATGTGATAATGGCTTTTTCAGTAATAATAATATCACATGGGACATCGTGTTCTGCACTCATTATATCGTTAACCTCTTGAAAACTAAAGGCCAAACCGATTTTTTTTGCGGAACAATGTGCCAATGTACGATCATAATAACCCTTCCCGTAGCCAATGCGATGCAAGGTCGCATCAAAGGCTACAAGAGGTACAAACATTAAATCAATTTCAGATAATTCCACCGGAGTTGTCACCGTAGGTTCCATGATTCCGTAAGCCCCTGGTTCAAACTGTTTAAATGAAGTAATCTGGTAAAATTTTAGAAAATCACCTTCGACTTTAGGAACCACAATGCGTTTTTTGCTATCCCAAATCAGATCTTCCATGATAGCATAAGTATCCACCTCATCCGGTGTTGCTGCATAGATCCCAATGGTAGTGGCATCTTCTGTAAAAAACATTGCCTGATCCTTGATGATGGCATCATATCGACGTTTCTTATCTTTATCGAAGCTTTTTCGCTTAGCTAACATCAACTTCTTGATGTCGACTTTACTCATCCAATCGATCCTTCCATCTCAAGTCGGAGCAACTGATTCAACTCAACCGCATATTCCATGGGTAACTCTCGGGTAAACGGTTCCAAGAATCCAAGGATAATCAGTTCGGCTGCCTGTTCTTCAGTTAACCCACGAG
>DOKQ01000165.1 GCA_003510215.1 Erysipelotrichaceae bacterium | reverse complement strand
GAGAAAATCTCTGAGACGGAATATGAAGTAACTGGAAATGCAAGTCTTGAAAAGCTTGAACGGATTCTGGATGTGGATATCGAAACAGATTCGTCAACCGTCAATGGTTGGGTCACCAATATGCTCGGTCAGTGGCCAAAACCTGAGGATTCGTTTATGTATAAGAACATCGTGGTTGAGGTCAAGGAAGTCGAGGCGATTCGGGCAAAGAAAGTCCGGGTAACCCTTCTTCCAGTCATTGAGGAAGATTACTAGTTTAAAAACTGATGATTTACACCAAGGAAGCATTCGTGCTTCTTTTCATCTTCAGTAATGATGTTTTTTTTGGTATAATAAGACAGTTAAAGGGGAAATAATCATGGAACTACGTTATTTATTTGCTTTTGTCCTTAGCTTAGGACTCACCTTACTGATTATGCCACGACTGATCGTCCGTTTACGGGCATTGAAGTTCGGCCAGAGTATCAGTGAATACTCACTAGATCAATACAAAGAAAAACAGGGCACACCCAATATGGGTGGTGTGGCCTTTGTGCTTGTCCCACTCATTGTCTTTAATGTTCTTTTCTTTACGGAATGGTCATTGACGAGTTTTCTATTAAACTTTACCTACCTTGGGTATGCTTTGATTGGCTTTTGGGATGATATGAAAATTATTAAGGAAGGAAAAAATGATGGCTTATCCGCCCGATTCAAATTTTTCCTTCAAACCGTTTTGGCGATTATCTTCTACTTTTTTTATCAGCAGATTGCCTCAACGTCGATTACATTGTTTTCAAGTTCCATCACCCTTGAGCTGGGTATCATCTATGCCTTTCTGATTTTATTCATGCTCACAGGCGTAAGTAACGCTGTGAACATTACGGATGGTATGGATGGATTGGCCGGAGGAACGGTACTCTTGGCTCTTTTTCCATTTACCATCTTTGCAATCGTTGCCAAAGAAGTAGTTGTGGCGGGGTTTTTACTCAGTGTTCTCGGATCACTGCTAGGGTATCTGAAATACAACGTGTTTCCAGCCAAAATCATCATGGGAGATACCGGATCCTTGCCATTAGGTGCCTTGCTTGCCACTGCAGCTATTTTGCTTAAACACGAACTGCTACTTATTATTATCGGAGGCGTGTTTGTCTATGAGACGATGTGTGTAATCTTGCAGATTGGCTCGGTGAAACTCCGCAAAAAACGCATCTTTAAATATACCCCGATTCATTACAGCTTTGTGATTTCAGGATGGCGTGAAATTCGTGTCGTACAGTTTTTCTGGATGTTAGGCTTTTTGTTTGCGGTCATTGGATTTCTATTAGGTATGGTCTAACATGGAAAAAGTACTGGTCATCGGAGCAGCCCGAAGTGGTATTGCCATCAGTAAACTGCTTGCAAAAAAAGGATATCAGGTATATGTTACGGATAAAGGGTCCATTGCTTTTAAAGAGCAGCTAGAGTCCTTAGGTATTGTATGCATCGAAAAAGAACATCCGGACTGGCTGCTTGAACAAACGTACAGATGGGTCATTAAAAACCCGGGGATTCCTTCCACGGTGGAGTTTGTACGCAAACTTGCAGAAACCCAGTTTATTTACAACGAAATTGATATATCACTATTATTTGCGTCAGGGTTTCAGGTTGCAGGTATCACCGGAACCAATGGCAAAACCACCACAACGGCACTGCTCGGAAGCATCCTGCAGAAAAGTGGTAAGGAAGCATTCATTGGCGGCAATATTGGTGTGCCCATGAGTGAAATTGTGGATAAGTATGGCGATAAGGAAGCTCTAGTCAGTTGTGAAATTGCGGCGTTTCAGCTGGACGGATGCCTTCACTTTCATCCAAAAGCCGCAACCATCCTTAATTTAAGTCCTGACCATCTGGATGTCTATGGAAATGTGACCCCATACTTTCAGGCAAAACGGAGGATTTATCAGAATATGAATGATGAAGACACATTTGTGCTCAACTTGGATGATCCTATCATCAGCACATTTGACGATCTTCCCAAAAATAGACTGACATTTTCCGTTTTATCAAAAGCAGATGCGTATCTGTCATCTGAAGGATTGATACTTTTAAATCAATTGATTGTCCCAATCGAGCAGTTTCCTTTGGTTGGTAAACACAATGTGGCAAACGCCCTTGCGGCTGCGTGTCTAGCCTATGCTTTGGGATGCTCCTTTGAGCAGATTGCTTCGGGTATCATGGAGTTTGCCGGGGTGGAACATCGGATTGAATTTGTAAAGAATATTGAGGGTGTAGCGTATTACAACGATTCCAAAGGAACCAACAGTGATGCAACGATTGTCGCCTTAAAGTCATTTGATCAACCGGTGATTCTGTTGGCTGGTGGTTATGATAAGAAGACAGGCTTTAATGAACTGATTCCGTATATGAATCGGGTAAAAACGATGATTGCCTATGGTGCAACCAAATATCAGTTACAAGCCATTTATCCGGAAGCGATACTTGTCGACACGTTGGATCAGGCGGTCGCTTTGGCGAAGCAAATCGCTGTTTCTGGGGATGTGGTCCTGTTTTCCCCTGCATGTGCCAGCTGGGATCAGTTTGATAATTATGAGCAACGAGGAAGAATCTTTAAAGAACTTGTGTGTGAGTGAAAAAAATCTACACTTTTTTGGACGGATGCTTTATAATAGACAAAGGCAGTAAGAAAGGGGAATTTTTATGATGGATATCAACCATCGCCAAATTCAATTGGCCTTGGTTCTGCAGCTGCATAAATTGCAACGGGAGGGATTACCTTTGCTTGACTATGATCAGCTCGCTGATGTACTTGTGGCATTTAAATGGCGCAAAAAAAAACCCTCAAGCTTACATGAGGCTATCGATGATGTGATGAGTCTTGACGCGAGTACCGTAGTGGTCTTTCTGTCAAAACAAGCCGTGATCGATGGACATAAAAAAGAATTAAGTGAATTTGAAGATGTGATTGGAGGAATACGCGAATGAAAAGAAAACCGCGTTTAGTCATCTTTGCATTAACCGTCATGGCCATATTTACAATGATCGGTTTCTTTGCGGATGATTTATCAAGAAATATGACCCTGGGGCTGGACCTTCAGGGTGGATTTGAGATTGTTTATGAAGTATCCCCGCTGGATTCAGCGTCTGAACTACCAGCGATGACGGCAGTGGCTCGTTCCATCTCAAAACGGATTGACGTTTTGGGTGTTAACGAACCGGAAATTACGGTTGAAGGAACCAATCGTATTCGTGTTCAACTCGCGGGCGTCAAAGATGAAGATCAGGCACGTCGTGTGATTTCAGCGACCGCAAACTTAACGTTCCGTGATGTGAATGACAATCTGCTTGCGGATGCAAAAATTCTGCGTGAAGGTGGAGCATCTCTTGGATTTGAAAATGGGATTCCTGTTGTCAGTCTGAAGATTGCGGATCAGGATGCTTTTTTTGAGCTGACCAAAAAAGTTTCTGAAATGTCTGCAGGAAACAATCTGATTGTTACCTGGCTAGACTTTGAGGAAGGCGATAGCTACAAAGCTGAAAAAGACAAAGAAGCAACAGGTCAGCAGAAATATATTTCAGCGGCCAGTGTCACCCAGGGGATCCGTGGCGATGCCATTATTAAAGGGTCATTTACAGAAGCTGAAGCACGTGAGTTATCGGATTTAATCAACTCCGGTTCTCTTCCAGTGCGCATGAGTGAAATTTCTTCCAATGTGGTGAGTGCCGAATTTGGGGAAGCTGCATTTAGACAAACCATGATTGCGGGTGCTATTGGGGTTGCCTTGGTTATGGCATTTATGATTTTTATTTACAAGATTCCAGGCATCATCGCAACGATCATGCTTGCCTTCTATATTCTAACGGTCTTCTTCATTTATGAGTCCATGGGTGGTGTCTTTACATTGCCGGGTATTGCGGCATTGGTTCTCGGGGTCGGTATGACCGTGGATGCTAACATCCTTACTTTCGAGCGGATTCGCGATGAACTCTATGAAGGAAGAACGTTGACTACAGCCTTTAAGGAAGGGAATAAACTGGCGTTCTGGACCATCTTCGATGCTCAGTTGACTACGTTCATTGCGGCGTTGGTTATGTATGTTTTCGGTACGGGATCAGTCCGTGGTTTTGCAACCATGCTTATGGTTACCGTCTTCGTAACCCTTGTAATTAATTTGGGTGTTACACGATTCTTGCTTGGTCAAATTGTTAAATCTGGAATTGCGAAAGAAAATGTCAAACTCTTTGGTGTGAAACCGGAGTTTGTTCCAAATGTCTCCAAAGGTGAAAACCGTACTTACTATGGTCCATTTACCAAAATCGACTTCATTGCTTCCGCTAAACCGTTTATTATTGGTAGTGCAGCAATTATCGGTCTGGCCATAGTCATGTTTGCCTTTAACAGCTTTACAGGAAATGGCGGCTTGAACTTAGGCATTGACTTCAGTTCTGGTACAAAAGTGACCGTAATCTCGAATACGGATTTAACGTTGGAAGAGCTACGTGCAGATTTTGCGAAGTTTAGCTATGATTCAGTGAAAGTTCAGTTTGCGGGAGATCGTCAGGCTTATGTCACGACTACTGAAACGGAAACCTCCGAGAATCTTCAGGGCTTAAAAGCGTATCTTCTTGAAAAATATGGCCATCCAGCCAATGAAGTTGTGGTCACACCGCTGGTCGGTCGTGAACTTGTTCGTTCAGCAGCCTTTTTATCTGTGATTGCATGGTTACTGATGATGGCGTATATCACATTGCGATTTGAGTGGGATTATGCCCTTGGAACCATTACAGCCTTGTTACATGATATTCTGATTGTACTTGCTTTCTTTGCTATCTTCCGAGTGGAAGTCAACACAGAGCTTATTGCAGTGCTATTGGCGATTATCGGTTACTCGGTGGATGACTCGATTGTTGTGTTCTCACGAATTCGTGATGGCGTGAAGGAATATGGTCAGCGTGCCATTCCTAAGCAGGCTATTAAGGGTATTGTCAATGGTGCGATGCAACAAACCTTAATCCGTTCGGCTTTCAGCTCATTTACCACCATGCTTCCAATGATTGCTCTATTGATTCTTGGATCAAGAGAAATCTTTGAATTTAACTTTGCGATGCTTGTGGGTCTTGTGGCTGGGGCATACTCATCTATTTTCATTGCGGTGCAATTATGGTACTACTTACGTATAAATCGCAAAGCGAAACCTACGAAAAAGCGTATCCGTAAATCCAATGAACCTGCAGAGATGGTTATTTCAGGAATTAACGACTAAAGGGAGATTCTCCCTTTTTT
>DOKQ01000091.1 GCA_003510215.1 Erysipelotrichaceae bacterium | reverse complement strand
CTTCACGACTATTTGTTTTTAAGTGCAGCGTGTGCAGCAGCCAAACGTGCAATTGGTACACGGAATGGTGAACATGACACATAGCTTAATCCAGCCTTATGGCAGAATTCAATGGAGCTTGGATCTCCACCGTGCTCCCCACAGATACCCAATTTGATATCCGGACGAGCTTCTTTACCTAATTTAGCCGCCAATGAAACAAGTTTACCAACGCCATGTTGATCTAAACGAGCAAATGGATCTTGTTCATAGATTTTCTTGTCATAGTAATGACTTAAGAATCCACCCGCATCATCACGAGAGAATCCAAAGGTCATTTGAGTCAAGTCATTGGTACCAAAAGAGAAGAATTCAGCTTCCAACGCAATTTCATCTGCCAATAAAGCAGCTCTTGGAATTTCGATCATCGTACCAACAAGATACTTTAACTCAATTCCACTGTCCGCAATCAGCTTATCAGCTGTTTTCACAACGATATCCTTCACGTATTTAAGTTCCTTCACTTCGCCTACCAGAGGAATCATGATTTCAGGAAGTAAGTTCCATTCAGGATGTTTCTTTGTTACATTAATCGCAGCTTCAATCACCGCTTGTGTTTGCATCTCAGCGATTTCCGGATAGGAAACAGCCAGACGGCATCCACGATGACCCATCATTGGGTTGAACTCATGAAGAGAATCAATGACTGCATGTAAATCCGCAACTTCAAGATTCATTTCCTTAGCCAAGTTGACGATGTCTTCTTCAGCTGTTGGAAGGAACTCATGTAGAGGTGGATCCAAGTAACGAATGGTTACCGGACGGTCTTCCATCGCTTCATAGATGCCTTCAAAGTCACTACGTTGCATTGGAAGAAGTTTTGCCAACGCTTTACGACGTTGCTCTTCGGTTTTTGATACGATCATCTCACGAACTGCTTTGATGCGATCGCCTTCAAAGAACATATGTTCTGTACGAACAAGACCAATACCCTCTGCCCCAAACTCAACTGCCTGACGAGCATCACGTGGTGTATCGGCATTAGTACGAACTTTTAATGTTCTGAATTCATCAGCCCAAACCATTAGCTTACCAAAATCACCGGTAATTGATGCAGGAATGGTAGGAATTGCTTCACCATAGATTTTACCGCTTGTACCATCAAGTGAAAGGTCATCCCCTTCATTGAATGTACGGCCACCTAAGGTAAAGGAGGTTTTTGATGTAAACTTGATATCGCCACATCCACTGACGCAGCAAGTACCCATACCACGCGCCACAACAGCCGCATGAGAAGTCATACCGCCACGAGCTGTAAGAATACCTTGGGATACGTGCATACCTTCGATATCTTCAGGAGAAGTTTCCAGACGAACCAAAATGACTTTCGTTCCTTTTTCTGACCATTCAACCGCTTTTTCAGCTGTGAAGACCACTTTACCGGAAGCTGCTCCAGGAGAAGCAGGAAGTGCTTCACCCACAGGTGTTGCATTCTTGATGGCTTCTGGGTCAAATTGTGGGTGCAGAAGTGCATCCAACTGTTTTGGATCTACCTGAAGAACAGCTTTTTCTTTCGAAATCATTCCTTCTTCCACTAGATCTACCGCAATTTTTAACGCAGCCGCAGCTGTACGTTTTCCATTACGGGTTTGCAACATAAACAACTTGCCTTTTTCAATGGTGAATTCCATATCTTGCATATCTTTGTAATGTTCTTCCAAACGATCGCAGATTGCTACGAACTCATCATAAGCATGAGGCATAATCACTTTTAATTCTTCTATTTGCTTTGGTGTACGAATCCCAGCCACAACGTCTTCACCTTGGGCATTCATCAAAAACTCACCATACAACTTCTTTTCACCGGTGGATGGGTTACGTGTAAAGGCTACACCTGTTCCACAGTCATCCCCCATATTACCGAAAACCATCATCTGAACGTTAACTGCTGTACCCCAATCACTTGGAATATCATTCATACGACGATAGTAAATCGCACGTGGGTTGTTCCATGAACGGAACACGGCTTTTACGGACTCAATCAATTGAGATTTTGCATCCGATGGGAACTTGCTTCCTTTGTGTTTCACATAGTAAGCTTTGAAACGGCGAACCATTTCCTTAAGATCATCCGCTGAAAAATCGATGTCCAGTGTAATTCCCTTTTCTTCCTTCATTTCATCGATAATGACTTCGAAGTTGTGCTTTGGAAGATCCATAACAACATCCGAGAACATTTGGATAAAACGACGGTAGGAATCATAGGCAAAACGAGGGTTGTTTGATAAGTTTGCGAACTCTTCAACCACTTCGTCATTCAAGCCAAGATTTAAGATTGTATCCATCATTCCTGGCATCGACGCGCGAGAACCAGAACGAACGGAAACAAGTAGTGGGTTCTTTGGATCCCCAAATACTTTTCCACTGATAGCCTCCAGTTTGGCTATGTTTGCGAAAATTTCTTCCACGATTTCATTTGAAATCACTTCATTATCCGCATAGTAACGGGTACATGCTTCGGTCGTAACCACGAACCCTTGAGGTACAGGCATACCCAAACTTGTCATTTCTGCCAGGTTTGCGCCCTTACCACCAAGGAGCTCTTTCATGGAGCCATTACCTTCTTCGAACATATAGACGTACTTGTGACTCATATTTCCTCCTTAGGCATTTGCCAACTTTTGTTTGCACACAACATTATACTAAAAATTCATCCATTTGAGAAGTGAAAGCGCTCTTAAGCTGTCAATTCTTCCAATCTTCGGCTCACTATCTGATATTGCCGTTCATATTCCGCCAGTTTTGCCTCTTCGGCTTCAACTTTGTGTACCGGAGCCTTCGCAGTAAAGTTTGGATTTGAAAGCATTCCTTTACATCTTTCGATCTCACCACTCAGCTTTTTAGCCTCTAAACTCAACTTTTCAATCTCTGCGGCCTTATCCACAACACCTTCATTCGATAGAATCAAACTACCCGAAAGGATCGGTAACACCATGGTTTCATCCCCAAGATGATCCATTATCTCAAGTTTAACCATTTTTAATAGGATATCTTGAATCCATTGGGAAGGTTCAATCAACTCCTTCGATGAATCAAGGATCTGACCTTTCAGTAACACACTATTCTTAATCGAACGGGCATTGCGCAGTTCACGAACTGTCGAAATCACGCTAATCAACTGTTCAACCTCAGTGACCACACTTGTCTTTGACACTGGCTGTAACACTGGCCAGCTAGCTGTACAGATGGATATATCCTGACTCTGATGTAAGGTCTGATAGATTTCCTCAGTCACAAATGGCATAAACGGATGTAACAGTTTGACAATCGCATCCAACGCCACAAACAGTGTCGAACGGGTTGCCTGTTTCATATCTTCATCATCACCTAATAAAGTTGATTTACTTAACTCAATATACCAGGAGCAGAAATCATCCCAGATAAAAGATAATAGTTCATTGCCCACGATGGCAAACTCATATTTATCCATGTTTGCGCTGACATTGGTGATGGTGGTGTTCAACTTTTGCAACAGCCACGTATCAATCACATTGATATGACTTAAATCAACTGAAGCTTCATTGAAATCCTCCGGTAAGTTCATCATAACAAAGCGGGATGCATTCCACAACTTATTGATAAAGTTCCAGGCAGCTTCCACTTTCTCATCCATAAAACGCAAATCCTGACCTGGTGCAGAGTTGGTTGTAAGAAAGAAGCGTAGTGCATCTGCCCCAAAGTTTTCTACAATATCCATCGGATCCACACCATTCCCCAGCGATTTACTCATTTTACGCCCTTGAGCATCCCTGACCAATCCGTGAATCAGTACATCTTTAAACGGACGGGACTTCGTAAAGTAGCGAGCCTGAAAGGCCATGCGAGCAACCCAGAAGAAGATAATATCATAACCGGTAATCAACACATCATTCGGATAGTAACGCTTAAAATCCGCGGTATTCTCCGGCCATCCCAAGGTAGAAAACGGCCATAACGCACTGGAAAACCAGGTATCCAGAACATCTTCGTCCTGCTGCCACATCTCGATGTTTTCAGGTTCATTCAGTCCGACATAGATCTCGCCGGTTTCCTTATGGAACCAGGCAGGAATCCTGTGTCCCCACCATAACTGACGGGAAATACACCAATCCTCAATGTTTTCAAGCCATTGAGTAAAGGTCTTATCAAAGCGTGAAGGAAAGAAATGAATTTTTTCATCCTCGACTTTCTGTGCCTCCAAGACTTCCTGTGCCAATGGCTTCATCTTGACAAACCATTGCTTGGAAAGATACGGCTCAACGATAACATCTGTACGTTCGGAATGTCCCACCTGATGGACGTGCTTTTCTATTTTGACTAGATTTCCCTCGTTTTCAATGCGCTTAACCAGTTGTTTGCGACACTCAAAGCGGTCCAATCCTTCAAAATCCTGAGCAAACTCATTCATCGTCCCATCCGGATTCATACAGATAATCCGCTCAAGACCATGCTTTTCTCCCAGGATAAAGTCATTGGGGTCATGGGCGGGAGTACATTTCATTGCCCCTGTTCCAAACTCAATATCGATATAATCATCGGCTAAGATCGGCATCTCTATGTGTGACGCTGGATTAATTACTGTTTTTCCAACCAGATGCGCAAATCGTTTGTCTTCCGGATGGACAAAGACACAGACGTCCCCAAACATGGTTTCTGGTCGTGTCGTAGCCACATGAAGAACTTCATCACTTCCAACTACCTGAAAGGCAAAGGTATAAAATGCCCCTTCAATTTCCTTATGAATAACTTCAATGTTTGAAAGTGCCGTTTTCGCCTGTGGGTCCCAGTTGATAATCCGCTCTCCCTGAAAAATCAGTCCATCGTTATATAAGTCCACAAAGACCTTCTTAACAGCTTCGGACAATCCATCATCAAGGGTAAATCGTTCACGGGAGTAATCCAAAGATAATCCCATGGTTGCCCATTGACCACGAATAATAGATGCATACTCTTCTTTCCATGACCACGCCTGTTTCAGAAAACCTTCACGTCCAAGATCATATCGGCTGATACCATCTTTGCGCATACGCTCTTCCACCTTGGCCTGTGTCGCAATACCCGCATGATCCATTCCCGATAGCCACAAGGTATCAAATCCTTGAAGACGCTTGTATCGGGCAACGATATCCTGAAGTGTTGTATCCCATGCATGTCCAAGATGCAGTTTTCCAGTAACATTCGGGGGTGGAATCACTAGACAGAATGGATCTTTTGATTGATCACCTGCAGTAAAAAAACCTGCATCAATCCACGTCTGATACTTGTTTTTCTCAACTTCCTTACTTTGATACTTGCTTGCGAGTTCCTTTCTCATACTTCCTCCTTTTTCGATAAAAAAAACGTCCTGTCAAAGGACGTTATTACGCGGTACCACCTTCGTTTGCACTTACATACGCAAGTGCACACTCCATCCGTTAACGCCGGAAACGAAGATTTCTACTGAGTTTCAAAATCTTTTCTTCAAGGTGACTTCAATCTTACATTGTTGGTTCTGTTTCACCATCCCAGAACTCTCTACATGCCCAAATATAAGACTTTTTCCTTTTCATCGAACTGCCACTATTTTACCCTACTTGACCCTCTGTGTCAACCGCGAACCTTAGCGATGTGACGCCCAAAGAGAAAAGAGAATCGGTAGTTTCCCTTCGAAATGACGATGAGTGACAAGACCTTCTTCGACCGGTGTATCGCCCCCCATGCCAGGTACACAGCGATCATATTCCTCAAAAGTTTCAATGAATAGCTGATTCGAGGAAAAGGCATCAAGCAGTTTCTTCATGGTATAGGCAAAATAGTAATTCGTCGCTTCTTTACTATCGCTCGCATACCCTCCAATCGACTCTTCCACTTCCACTTCTTTTTTAAGATAGGGATACTTAATGACCAATTGACCCTTAACAATATGTGACTCATCCCAAATCAGATACAACGGATGGGAATCACAGACAAAGACCTTCCCTTTTGGATGAAGCATTTTCTTAACGATGCGACCCCAGGCATTCAGATTTTCAATCCATCCCAAGACTCCATCAAAGGTAATGATATAATCAAAGACTTCATCCAATGTTTCATCCAGTTTGACCACATCACTCTGAATGAATCGAATGTCCACGTTAGCTGCTTCTGCCAATTGTCGTCCATACTCCACATTCTTAATTCCCAAATCAACCGCTGTTACTTTAGCTCCCAGGAGGGCTAATAGCACTGAATCCGAACCCGTGTTACATTGCAAATGAAGAACGGACTTTCCTATTAAATCCGGAAGTTGTTTCAGAACCAATGGATTCAGTTTCAACTTTCCCTCAAGAAGTTTCTTTAAATAATACTGATGATGGTCATAGGCCAGCTTGTCCCATGCCTTCTGGTTGCTCTCTACATAGTTCAT
>DOKQ01000116.1 GCA_003510215.1 Erysipelotrichaceae bacterium | reverse complement strand
GAATCCCGTACGGGTCACCAATAGAAAATCAATACACCTTAGGGTGTATTTTTTTGATTCTATCTGTTTTGATGTGATGTTTTCACTTGCATTTTTTAAATGATGGGGTTATAATCATTAAGCAATGTCTCGTTAGCTCAGCTGGCAGAGCAACTGACTCTTAATCAGTGGGTCGTGGGTTCGAGCCCCTCACGGGACACCATTTGTCAATTAACCGCAATAGCGGTTTTTTTGTACCTCATTTGATATAATAATGAAAAGAGGGTGGTTCTATGAAGTGGTCCAAAAAGCAGGTTCTTGCGTTTTCTATATACATATCTACGATTAGTGCATATGCTATTGAATCGAATTTTCCTCGCTTTTGGCTTATTAAGACATTTGATATTAAAGAGGAAACATGGGGTTATGTCATTATGATCTTAGTTCCGACCATACTATTGAGTGTTCTCATATTTTTTATAGTTTATCCAATCTTAAAGAAGGTATTCTTGTTGAATAAATGATGCATTTACATTTTCTAATGAAAATATTACATTTATTATGAAAATGGGTTGAAATATTTTCTGTACAATGTATAATCTTTTCATATCTTCAAAAGAGAGGGAAAGAGGTATTTATGAATCGAATGAAAGGATTATTTTTAGTAACAGTGTCATCGATGTTGTTACTAGCAGGATGTTCATCATCTTCGGATAAAATCAAAGTAGGTTTAAACTTTGAATTATCAGGCGCAGTTGCAAGTTATGGTCAGGCAGAGGTTCAGGGAATTGAACTCGCTATTGAACAGATTAACGCTGCAGGTGGAATTGATGGCAAACTGATTGAACTGATCAAAAGAGATAATAAATCGGATGCGGCTGAAACCACAAGCATCGCGACATTCTTGGCTACTCAAGAAAAGGTGTCTGTGATTTTGGGTGCAGCGACTTCAGGTTTGACAAAAGCTCAGGTCCCTGTCGCAAACCAATACAAAGTTCCGCTCATCTCACCATCCGCAACAGCAGATGATGTAACGAATGATGGGGTCAATGTTCAGCCGTTTGTGTATCGGGTTAGCTTTATTGATTCGTTTCAAGGAATTACGATGGCAAACTTTGCTTCCAAAAATCTTAGTAAGTTAAAGGCTGTTATTCTTGGGGATCAGTCTTCAGATTATGCGAAAGGACTCGCGGAAACGTTCAGTGCTCAGTTTAAATCCAATGGTGGAACCGTTGTGGCTCAGGAAGCCTATGTGAGTGGGGAACAGGATTTCAATGGTGTGTTGACTCGCGTAGCTCAAATGGATTTTGATGTATTATTTGTACCTGGTTATTATCAGGAAGTAGGATTAATTATAAAGCAGGCAAGAGAAGCAGGAATTACAACTCCGATTCTTGGCGGTGATGGTTTTGATTCTCCAGTTTTGTTTGAGTTGGCCGGTAAAGATGCTCTATATGATGTTTACTTCTCGCAGGCATATTCGTCGTTGGATCAGGACCCGATGGTAACGAAGTTTATCGCAGATTTCAAGGCGAAATACGGTGTTGAACCAAATGCTTTCTCTGCGTTGGGATATGATACAGCGTTACTTGCGGTTGATGCTATTCGTCGTGCTGGAAGTAGCGATCCTGAAAAGATTAATGAAGCGTTAGGTTCGACTGTGAATTTCCAGGGTGTTACAGGAAGTATTACGGTGGATAAGTGGCATAATGCGGTTAAATCAGCTGTGGTACTTGAAATTCAGGATGGAACTGTTGTTGGTTTACAACGTGTAAATCCATAATAACGAGGGTGAAAGAATTCTTTCACCCTTTTTTGAAGGAGGAGAATAATGGTACAATTTGCGCAACAGGTGATCAATGGAATGTCTTTGGGTAGCATTTATGCTCTAGTAGCCCTTGGATATACAATGGTTTATGGTATTATCAAGTTAATCAATTTTGCTCATGGTGAAATGTATATGATTGGGGCTTTTTTGTCTTTCTATTTAATTACGACATTTAAATTACCTTTCTTTTTGGCATTGCTGATTTCGATGGTTCTAACTGCTTTACTCGGATTTGTTATCGAGCGGATTGCATATAAGCCATTGCGTAATGCAACACGTATTGCGGCACTGATTACGGCTATTGGAGTGTCGTTTCTACTTCAGTATTCGACGATGTTTTTGGTTGGTGCGGATATCAAAGTGTTTCCGGAAGGATTTACAAATCGAACATTCAATCTGTTAGGGGTGGGTATTTCGCTTAAGCAGATTCTAATTTTCAGTGTGACAGCTGTTTTAATGGTGGCGTTGAATACGTTAGTTAATAAGTCTAAGATCGGCCGTTCTATGAGGGCGGTATCTGCGGATAAGGAAGCAGCTGCGCTAATGGGAATTGATGTGGATCGAACCATAGCTATTACCTTCGCGCTTGGGGCTGCTTTGGCTGCCGCAGCGGGGAGTCTAGTTGGGATGTATTACAACACGATTTCTCCGTTAATGGGCGTTACTCCGGGTCTAAAGGCGTTTGTGGCAGCAGTGTTTGGCGGCATAGGACATATTAAAGGAGCGATGCTTGGAGGTTTTGCCATTGGGTTAATTGAGACTCTCGTTGTTGGAGTTGGATATTCGCTGATGAAGGATGCACTCGTGTTTTTTGTTTTAATTGTGGTATTGATTGTTAAGCCATCAGGGTTGTTAGGTAAAGGAGGTAGGGAAAAGGTATGAAAAAACTACTTTCGCGTTTTCATTGGCCTATGTGGGCAATTATTCTTGGTGTGTATGGTCTTGTTGCTATTTTGATTGAGGTAGACATTATCAATGCATATTATCGCATTACGTTAACCCAAATTGGTATTTCACTGATTGCTGCCTTGGGATTGAACATGATACTAGGCTTGTCAGGGCAGTTTTCTTTAGGTCATGCGGGGTTTATGGCCATAGGGGCATATAGTGTTGCAATTGTAACGATTGCGCAGCCATCGGTGATTGGGTGGTTTGCAGGTATGCTCTTAGGATTAGTTCTGACCGTTGTGGTTGGATTAGTCATTGCTATACCTACATTAAGGCTAAAGGGAGATTATTTGGCTATTGCTACGTTGGGTAGCGGTGAGATTATACGTATTATTCTTTTGAATATGAAGATTACCAATGGAGCTGCGGGACTAAGTGGGATTCCTCAGTTTACCAACTGGACATTACTCTATATCTTTATTATGTTTTGTATTTTGTTTATGGCGCGTCTGAAGTTTAGTCGGTTTGGTCGTGCGGCTTTGAGCATTAAGGATGATGAAATTGCGGCAGAAGCTATGGGGATTCAGGTAACGAAAATCAAAGTGATGATATTTGTCTTTGGCGCTTTGTTTGCTTCTGTGGCGGGTTCTTTATATGCATCGTTTTATTATGTGATTAAGCCTGAAACCTTTGGGATTGCTCGTTCGATCGATTTTCTGATGATTGTAGTTTTAGGTGGTATGGGAAGTATTTCGGGTACGATTGCGGCAGCGATATTTATGAGTTTGCTCACCGTGTTTTTACAGTCGTTTGCTCAATTACGTATGATTATTTATGCGTTGGCACTGATTGTCTTAATGATTTATCGACCAACAGGTTTGCTTGGTAGTAAAGAAATATTCGTCAATCGAATGTTTGGAAAGAAGGTGAAGTCCAGTGGAAATTCTTCGAGTTGAAAATTTAAGCCGTGTGTTTGGTGGAATTGTGGCTGTGGCTGATGCGAGTCTTTCCATTCATGAAGGTCAGTTCGTTGGAATCATTGGGCCTAATGGCGCTGGGAAAACAACGTTATTTAATTGCATTACTGGGATGTATGGTTTAAGTAACGGCAACGTTTCATTAAAGGTTGATGATAAGTTTGTCTCCATCGGGAATCTAAGTCCGTCAAAAATTGCGCGGTACGGAATTGCACGAACCTTTCAAAACATTCGACTTTTTCAGGAAATGACCGTTCTTGATAATATTAAGGTAGCCATGTATCATCAGTATCCATATGGTGTTTTAGCTTCATTTCTAAGAGTGGGTATATTCAGCAGAAATGAAGCGATGATTCATCAAAGAGCGTTACAATGGCTTGAGGAAGTTGGTTTAGTGGAGAAGAAGGATAGTCTTGCGAGTCAGTTATCTTATGGTGATCAGCGTCGATGTGAGATTGCTCGTGCTTTGGCAACGAATGCAAAGATGCTTTTTCTCGATGAGCCGGCTGCTGGGATGAATGAGCAGGAAACCAAGAATCTAACGGATTTTATCCGTTATATACACATAAAGTATGGGTTAACCATCGTCCTTATTGAGCATGATATGAAGTTGGTTATGAGTTTGTGTGATCACATTGTTGTTTTGGATCGTGGTATTTGCATTGCACAGGGATCTCCAAAGGACATTCAACGTAATCCGGCGGTGATAGCAGCTTATCTTGGGGAGGAGGTTGATGAGCATGTTAGTCATTAATCAACTGTATGTATCCTATGGATATATTGAAGCTTTGAAAGGAATATCAATAGAAGTGAATCAAGGTGAGATTGTTACGTTGATTGGATCCAATGGTGCAGGGAAATCGACATTGCTAAAAGCGATATCCTCTTTGCTTCAAGTAAAGTCAGGATCAATTTCTTTTCGAGGAGAAGATATTACTCATGCTAAACCGACGAAGGTAGTTAGCTTGGGGTTAACCCATGTGCCTGAGGGGCGCAGGGTATTTAAGGATATGAGTGTTGAGGAGAACTTGCTTCTTGGGGCATACTTAAGAAAAGATAAGGATGTACAGATTGATTTGGAAAGTGTGTATCAAAGATTTCCAATTTTGAAACAGAGGAAAAATCAGCCTTCTGCGAATCTTTCGGGTGGGGAGCAGCAGATGCTTGCGATTGGTCGAGCACTTATGCACGGCCGGATGTATTGTTGCTTGATGAGCCAAGTATGGGTTTGGCTCCTATGCTTGTTAAGGAGATTTTTTCGATTATCAAGCAGATCAACCAGGAAGGTACGACAGTTTTGTTGGTTGAGCAGAATGCCAAGATGGCTTTGTCAATTGCTCATCGTGGTTATGTCATTGAGACGGGGAAAGTTGTTTTAAGTGGAACAAGCAAAGAGTTGTCACAAAGTGAAGATGTGGCTAGAATTTATCTAGGTGGATAATTAACCGTTTCTTAACAGAAATGTGATGAAGTATTTGCTTGGATATACTAAAATGAGGTTGTATTCAATTGAACGTCTCCTCCATTGTATTTGAAATAAACCGCTGTATGGCGGTTTATCTCTTTGATAAAATCTGCTATAATGAGTGTCAACTAAAGGAAGTGATGTTATGAAATTATTCGCATCTGATTATGATGGTACACTACACTTAAATGGAAGTGTGAGTGATTCGACGATAGAGGCGATTCACAAGTTTAAGAATGCAGGAAATACGTTTGGTATTGCGACAGGGCGCTCGATTAGTTCGATTGCGGCTGAAATTGATAAGTATAAGATTCCTGTTGATTTTCTTATCGGAAATAATGGTGGGATTGTTCTCAATCAACATAATGAAGAGTTGTTCTATCAATTGATGGATTTTGAGGTAGCGCTTAAGATCATCGCAGATATTCCACAGGATAAGATTGTCTACTATGGTGTGAGTGATGGTTATCAGTTTGGTTTGCATGATAATATGGCTGCAGATCAGGATGAGGACTTCGCAGATAAACTTGTGGATGTTCAGAAAATTCTGGAGTCCAAAACAGCGGTGGGTATGTTTTTGCGATTCGATGGACGTGAATCTTCAGCACAATTTGCGGATTATATTAATGGAAAATATGGTGATCAGGTAAAGGCGTACAACTTTGGGGATTACATAGATATTATTTCATATGGGATAACGAAGAAAACGGGGATTGGTCATATTAATGATCATATACAGCACAATGGTCCAATCTTTACCATAGGTGATTCCTATAATGATATTCCGATGATCAAGGGATTTAATGGATTTGCGATGTGTAGTGGTGAGGAAGAAGTGAAAAAGTATGCAAGTCGTTGTTTTGATACTGTCGAAGCAGCACTTGAATTTGTCATGTCACTTGATTAGGTAATTTAATGTAAGGGCAACTAAAAAAATGGTTGCCTTTTTTGATTTGGAAGTAAGCGTCAAGTAAACCGG
>DOKQ01000042.1 GCA_003510215.1 Erysipelotrichaceae bacterium | reverse complement strand
AATGAAAACCAACAACGTATGGATATCGCTGAAATCGTTCAGGACCAACTTGCTGAAGTTGGAATCGTTGTAACGATTGAAATCGTTGAATGGACAAAATACCTGGCTGATACAGCTGCTGGTGAACATGATATGTTTATTCTGGGATGGACAACTGTTACTGCTGATGCTGACTATGGTCTATATGCATTGTTCCACAGTTCGGCTAAAGGTACAGCTGGTAACCGTACATTCTACGGAAACGACGAAGTTGACCGTTTACTTGATTTAGGTCGTACAACAGCAGATCAGAATGCACGTCTTGCTGCATACCGTGAAGCTCAGGAAATCATTCGTGATGATGCTCCTTGGATCTTTACATGGACGGGTGAAAACCTTGCTGGAACACATAAGAGTGTTCGCGGGTTTGTTCAACATCCTGCCGGTCACCACCAATTAGCTACTGTCTCTTTTGGAGAATAACGAAGACTCAACTATGAGGGTCATATGAAACATATGACCCTTATTTGGCTTTAAAAGAAGGGGTTCGATCAATATGATAAAATACATATTACGTAGAGTACTATTACTGATTCCTGTATTAATCGGTGTATCATTCATCGTTTTTTCAATGATGCATTTTGCACCTGGAGATCCTGCTCGAACCATGTTGGGTGAAACAGCAACACAAGATCAAATTGATCAGTTAAGAGATGAGTTGGGTTTAAATGATCCTTTTCTGATTCAGTATGGTCGATACATCACGAATGTAGTTGTCAATCAGGACTTAGGCAGATCCTATGTGTCAAAACGTCCGGTTGCCAATGAGATTCTCACACGTTATCCAAATACGTTAAAGTTAGCTGGTCTTGGGATTGGTTTGGCCATGCTCATCGGCATACCTGTAGGTATTATCTCTGCCACAAAACAATATTCATGGTTGGATAATATTACCATGTTCTTTGCTTTGGTTGGAGTGTCTATGCCAGTGTTCTGGCAAGGGATCCTGTTGATCCTTTTGTTCTCGGTTACTTTAAGATGGCTTCCATCTTCAGGATTTGACACATGGCAGCAGATGATTATGCCTGCGTTTGCACTTGGTACAGGTTCAATGGCTGTTATTGCCCGTATGACCCGGTCGAGCATGCTTGAAGTATATCGTCAGGATTACATCAGAACGGCTCGATCAAAAGGATTAGGGGAGTGGCTGGTCATTAATCGACATGCTTTACGAAATGCGCTTATCCCAGTTGTGACGGTCATTGGGTTGCAGTTTGGTTTTTTACTCGGCGGTGCTGTATTAACAGAGTCCATCTTTAGTATTAATGGTGTTGGAAGACTCATGGTTGAAAGTATTCAACGTCGAGACATGATGATTGTTCAAGGTGGGGTACTGGTCTTTGCCTTTACGTTTAGTGTTATCAATCTTGGGGTGGATATATTATATGCATTCTTGGATCCACGCATCCGTGCGCAGTATAAGTAGGAGGAGTTGTTTATGAATGAAAAAAGAACGGGGCCATGGATTGAGGTTTGGCAGCGGCTTCGACGAAATAAGATGGCAGTACTTGGATTGATTGTCATCGTCTTTTTAATCCTGGTAGCCATTTTTGCGGATTATATTGCTCCTTTTACCTATTCTCAGCAAAACTTCGAGGCTGCTTTGCAAAAGCCGAACTCTACCTATTGGTTTGGTACAGATAATTTTGGAAGAGACATCTTTACTCGTGTAGTTTACGGATCACGTGTTTCACTTCAGGTAGGAATCATTTCGGTATCGATTGCGCTGTTAGTCGGTGGAACCATTGGGGCAATCGCAGGTTATGTTGGGGGATGGATTGATACCATTCTCATGCGTATGATGGACATTATGCTGGCAATTCCTGGAACTTTATTGGCTATATCGATTGTGGCTACTTTAGGTGGAGGACTTCGGAATGTGATGATTGCGGTTGGGATTGGTTCGATTCCTTCTTATGCCCGTATCGTTCGTGCGAGTGTTCTTTCACTGAAGGAATTACAGTTTGTGGAGGCAGCGAAGGCTGTTGGAACAAGAACAAGTAAAATTATCCTTAAGCATCTGATTCCTAACACGATGGCACCCATCATTGTTCAGTCAACACTGGGTGTTGCGGGTGCGATTCTTGCGGCTGCAGGACTTGGCTTCATCGGTTTGGGAATTGAAGCGCCACGTCCTGAATGGGGTGCCATGCTCAATGCCGGGCGTCACTACATTCGAGATTTCCCTCATATGACAACATTTCCGGGATTGGCCATTATGATTACCATACTATCATTAAACTTACTTGGCGATGGTCTTCGTGATGCACTGGATCCTAAGTTAAAAGATTAGTTCAACGAGCTTCGGCTCGTTTTGTTTTATAAGAAATTTTATGTTACAATAAGTGTTAAGAAAGTGGGGAACTCAATGAGCAAACTTATTCAGTGTCCTGTGTGTGGACATACCAATCAACCACATTATGAGCAATGTGTGAAGTGCAATGAACCTTTACGTTTAGGGGGGCGGTTGCTAGTGGATGTAAAGCCATCGGTTTGGAGCATTATCTTTAAAAGTCTTGGATGGATGGTCATTTATATGGGATTGCAGGTGATTGCTGCTGGGGTGATTACTCCTATGTACATCTCTACGATTGATTACACGGGTGATATTGTGGATGAAATTAATCGAATCTTGCCAAATGCTGTTTTATTGTCAGTTATTGTATCTGGGTTAATTTTTGGCCTCATTTATTGGCTGCGATATAGAAAGTCGCATAAAGAACAGCCTAGAATGCGTGCATTAACCATCACACCTAAAACCATGGTGTTATCTGTTGTCATTGGATTCGCGATGGTGTTTGTGTCTAATCTGATCTTAGCCTTGTTTAATCCATTAACTATGTTGGTAGGTATGGATTTCTATATGGAACAGCTGAATTTGATTTCTCAGTTAATTTCCGGGACATCTTTGCCATTAGCTATTGTTTCTGTGGGCATTGTTGGACCGATTGTGGAAGAAGTAATTTTCAGAGGACTCATCTTCTACTATTTCCAGAAAAGATATTCGGTTAAAACAGCCATTATAGTTCAGGCAATTCTGTTCGGTGTGATTCATCTTAACTTAGCTCAGGCATCCTATGCGATTATTATCGGGTTGTTCCTTGGGTATGCCTATGTTTATACTCAGTCCATCTGGGTGCCTATCATTATCCATGTTGTTAATAATATTGTTGCGATGGTTGTACCTGAAGCCATTGCTTCCATGCAGTCTTGGATGTTAATCACATCCGGACTTGCCATGTTGCTATTAATCATCGTCATTCTAAAAATGATGAAAAAGGAAGGATATGAGTTTCGAGCACTTTAAAAGGAGAATGATCTCCTTTTTTTAGTCTTTCAATTTTTCCAATGAATATTGGTTTGGTATGACAATCAGATGATTGGTCGCCCTTGAGAAGGATACATAGCACATTTCATGAAATAAAGTTTCATCCTGTAGACATCGCTCATCATTCATTTCGGTGACGATCACTACTTTGGATTCCATGCCTTTAAATCTGCGAACAGTTTCAATTCGGATGTGATTTGCCAACACCTCATCCTCAAAATAACTAAGACTGGTGTTTGGCAAAGAGAACTGGTTTAGCCAGGACTTGGATTTGGATTTAAATGTCAGAATTGTGATATCTTCCGGACTCATCTGTTCATTCACAACAAGCTTCTGAATTTCTTTGCGCAATAAAGAGAAGCAAGCAGTTTGGTTCTGCTCCGCATAAGGCTGGGTAAATGTGACTTCTCTTCCTAAAGGTCCCTTATGTTTGATATCCATGGGTTTTAAATAATGAGACTTAACATAGTCAAAAATGTATTGAGTGTTTCGAAGGTTGGTTGATAACGTAAGAATCGGAACGTTATTGGGGATGTGCAGGCTGGTACGAATAATCCGCTGATTGTCGTCCCAGAAGTAATAAATCAAACCGTCTTCTTTAAGCAGGTAATGGATGATATCCAGTTGTTCTTCTGTGAAGTCCTGTGCTTCATCTACGATGATGGCATCGAATTTTTCAATCTCAAGGTTCATGACTGTATCAAGCATAGCCATATCATCAAATAACATTTCTTCTTGACTACCTTCAGGCAAATAAGTAAGTAATAGCTGATGAAGGTTTCCTGCCATCAAATCTTCGATTCCCTGAGCATGTTTTCGAAACTTATTTCCCAAAATGGAGTTGAAGCAGATGAGTGCAGTTCGCTGCTCACTTTCAGCACACATGATGGCTTTCTTGATGGCTAACAGAGTTTTTCCTGATCCGGCACAGCCATAGATGCTCGCCTGATTCAGTTGCCTGCAGATATCCAGAATCTGATATTGCTCTTCGGTCAATTGAAGCATACGCTTTTGCTCATCTTCAATCCAGGTAGATAGTTGTCGGTCCAAGACAAAGGTAGGGGCATATGCCTTTTGAAGTTGCTTGACAATATCTTTTGTAAGCTGTACATTCCTGTATTGAGATTCAAAAAAGAAATCGAGAATTGCGATTAGTCGGCGTTCAATCAAATTTAAATCCTGATGGTATAGAATTAGTTCTTTATCATAGTTGATTGGAAGATTTCCGGATACACGAGTTACATCAGAAAAAATAACACAATGTGCCATCGGAATGGATGATTTTACAAGATTGGCATGCAAAGTTTTACTGTTTAGACGAACAATGACATCGATAAGGGCATAATAGTTTCTGAGTGCCTGATCAAACGGATTGGTTAAATCATGTGTTTGAAGGTGTTGGTCGGTACTTATCCACAGATCATCTTCTTGATTATATTGAATAAACACCCCACCTTTAACCTCAACCACCACAATTCCATAGGTTGGATGAGTGATGATAAAGTCTGTTTCACCATTGCGTCTACGATGATAACCAGTAGGTTTTCCGCTCCAATAGACACTATGATACACAATCCACTCATCACTTAACTGTTCTTTGAGACATTGAAATACTTTGGCTTCACCACGATCGGTTTCAATGAACGATGTGGGTAAACTAGATGGGTACATGATGGCCATATACATTCCTCCACACTTTTCTTTCATTATAGCGTACTTTCGACCGAAGTAACTTAAAGTTTCCTGATTCTGATTGAAAATATGGTAAAATGTCATGTAATAGAAATGAGGTGTCATATGAGTTTGATTCGAACTTACGGACCAGGGGTCCTGTTCGCCTTTGTGATTGCACTTGTAGCTAATGTTGTCGGGCGATGGATTCCGATTCTTGGTGGTTCAGTCCTTGCCATCGTGCTGGGCATGCTAATCAATCAAGTAGTGACAAAGCCAGCGTATCTACATGCAGGGATTGCATTTACTTCAAAAAAAGGATTACAGTATGCAATTATTCTTTTAGGCACTTCCTATCATTTCTCTGCGGTAATTTCAGTTGGGAAAGAATCTTTGCTTTTACTGATTTCCGTTTTCTTAACAGCCTTTGTTGCAACGTATGTGTTTGGTCAGCTTCTAAAGGTTGATTCTCATCTTAAGATCCTGATTGGTGTGGGTACAGCCATTTGCGGAGGAACAGCGATAGCGGCTACAGCACCTATTCTGAAAGCTAAGTCTAAGGATGTATCCTATGCCATTTCAACGATTTTTCTTTTTAATATATTAGCGGTTATATCTTATCCTTTGATTGGTCAAATATTTGGTATGGCTGATGGGTTCTTTGGCCAATGGGCGGGTGCATCCATCAATGATACCTCGTCTGTTGTGGCAGCAGGATTTGCCTATAGTGATGCGGCTGGTCAGTCTGCGACCATTGTCAAACTTGCACGAACACTCATGATTCTTCCGGTAACAGCCTTTGTTGCTATCATTGAAACCAGAAAAAATCAGAAGCAATATCAAAGTGAATCTAAATTTTCTCTTATAACCATATTTCCATGGTTTATTTTATTTTTCTTTATGGCAGTTACACTCAATTCCCTCGGATTCCTTCCAGTATGGTTAACGAATCAGGCTTCATCGTTAGGGAAATTTCTCATTGTTATGGCATTGGCATCGGTGGGTTTAAATACCAACATTAAGCAAATGAGTCAGACAGGTTTTAAGCCGTTGATATTGGGAATGCTGGTGTGGTTTTCTGTAGTGACTGTAAGTATCAGTGTGTTAATGTGGCTTCAATAAAAAAAACGCCCGAGGCGTTTAGAGCATTTTTCCGCAGCTTTTGCAAAAGCGTGCATCTTCATCATTTAAACTACTGCACTGAGGACATCGAATTTTGATGACCTCTTTTTGCGATGTTCGATCTGAATCCTTTACTTCATCAAGAACATCACTGACCATGCCACCAAAAGCGCTTGTATATGGATGCAAATCTTCTCTGGCTTTTTTCGGATCAAGAATCACACCTGAACCTGCAGCTCCACGAGCACCGACCTGTTGAATGAATCCTCCAATCGCAATCATGATGAAACCGATGATGGCATTCCCCATCGGATTATAGCTCATTGAAAAAGGGTCGAAGAAAATGACCATCACAAAGGTAGACATAAACAAGATGAATCCAATACCAACCATTCCCATTCCCACATAGTAAAGTGTCTTGCGACCTGATGAAATATCTTTTGTGTGTTTCATACAATCCTCCTAAAACTCTATGACTATTCTATCACAAAGTTATAAACTGTGGAAGAATCAGTTGTGATATAATAGTAAACATAGGGAGGGCAGATTATGATTGAACCCAATGAACTATGGATTTTGCTGGTCACCTTTAGTGTGATTATTGTCTTCTTTTCTGTTTTGTCACTGCTCTTTTTGCAGGGGAAAGCCTTTTTTCTGATTTCCGGATATAATATGTTATCTGCAGCTAAACAGGCAGAGTACGACCCAAAGAAGTTGGGTCGATTTATGGCTGTTTTTATGTGGATCACAAATGGATTTTTAATTGCTTTGCTATTTGTCATTCTATTGAATCAGGAAACCTATGTTATTTCATTGGTAATATTTATGATTGTTACCATGGTGGGTCTACTGATTTATGGCAACACAGGGAATCGGCTTAAGAGAACAAGAGAAGATGGCATTGAAAGTTCGAGGTATGATGTATGAAGTTATTTATATTATTTGTTCTTGTTGCGACATTTGTGTTTGAATGGGTGATGTCAACCTTAAATTACCAGCATCGGACTCAACCGATTCCTGACAATGTGAGGGATGTGTATGACCCGCAGGAATACTCACAATGGCTTGAGTACACAATGTTAAATCATCGATTGTCAAATGTCGGTTCGGGTATCTCGTTTGGGATCATGCTTGTGTTACTCAGTTCTGATTTCTTTCTGTATGTACACCAATGGACAATGACGATATCCAATTCGATTCCAATCACAACACTTCTGTTTTTGGGTGTATATATGTTTATATCTTTAGTGATAAACCTTCCTTTTGATTATGTATCGACGTTTGTCATTGATCAGAAATTTGGTTTCAATACATCCACGTTAACGACGTTTGTTCTGGATAAAATCAAAGGGCTGTTATTAACTGTGATTTTGGGTGGAGCACTGGGTTATCTTTTGATTACATTGTACCTTCAGTTTCAACTTACGTTTATTCTGATTGGCTGGGGTGTTATGGTACTTGTAGTTCTTCTGGTCAATGTCCTATATACTAAAGTGTTTATCCGGCTTTTCAATAAACTCACGCCGCTGCAAGATTCTACTTTAAAAGCCAGGATTGAGGTATTCGCACAATCCGTAGGGTATGAAGTGACCAAAATCAGTGTCATGAATGCTTCCAAGCGTTCAACGAAATTGAATGCGTTCTTCTCGGGATTTGGAAAGTTTAAACAGATTGTTTTATACGATACATTGATTGAGCAATGCAGCGAAGATGAAATCGTTGCGGTACTGGCTCATGAAATAGGACATGCCAAGCACAAGGATGTGATCCGAAGTTTTGCTCAGTCCGTGATTATGCTCTTTGTGTATCTTGTGGTGCTTGTGATTTTCTTTGAAACCACCTACTTTGTTCAACCCTTTGGGTTTAGTGAGCCTCACATTGGATTTTCGATGATCCTATTCAGTATTTTAATGTCTCCGATAGGGATTGTACTTCAACTACCGTTATCATACCTATCCCGAAAGGCGGAGTTCAAAGCTGATTACTTTGCGAAAGTTCACGGGTATGGTCCGGCACTTGTTTCAGCTCTCAAATTACTGGCAAAGAAGAACTTTAGCAATTTAACTCCACATCCGTGGGTTGTGAAGCTGTCCTACTCGCATCCTCCGATGAGTAAACGCATTGAAATGTTATCAAAATAGAGGCTGGGAAATGTTTTCCTAGCCTTTTGGCTATAAAGAGAGTATAATAGACGTTTATCCGAAGGAGAAAACCATTGAACTTTAATCAACTAAACTTAATTGAACCTATACTTAAAGCTGTAACCAAAGCAGGGTATACTATTCCAACCCCAATCCAGCAGGAAGCGATACCTGCAATTATGACCGGACGTGATGTCATGGGAGCAGCACAGACCGGAACCGGGAAAACCGCCGCATTTGCCATCCCTATGTTACAAAACTTATCAAAGACAAAACGAAATCAACGAGTTATCCGAGCACTTATCTTAGCTCCGACACGTGAGTTGGCTATTCAAATCCAGGAAAGCTTTGAAACCTATGGAGCTTTTCTACCCCTAAAAAGCCTTGTCATCTATGGGGGAGTACATCAGAACCCTCAAACCAGATCACTGCAACAAGGAACAGATATTCTGGTAGCAACACCAGGAAGACTCTTGGATTTAATCAAACAAAAATTCGTGATCTTGGACCATGTGGAATACTTTGTCCAGGACAAAGTATTCCACATGGTCCAAAATCACGAATTTTTGTTTGATTAAATCCAAGAGTCTTCCT
>DOKQ01000014.1 GCA_003510215.1 Erysipelotrichaceae bacterium | reverse complement strand
GTAGTAACTGCAGAAAATGGGTCAAGAAGAACCTATGCAATTAATGTCGTCAGAAAAGATTCCGACGGATTTTTGGGAAATGTATCACGTGATAACAAGCTTGAATCATTAACTGTTGAAGGTTATGACATTGAGTTTGATCCAGAGAAACTCACTTATGAGCTGTTTGTGGATCTGCTTATTGAAGAGTTGAGTATTTCTGCGAAGCAAAGTGATGCAAAAGCGACACTCAATGTTCCCGAATCATTGGTTCTTGAAGTTGGAAGCAATGAGTTAATCTTTGAAGTTGTAGCAGAGAGTGGGGAAGTGCGGCAATATGTAATTACTGTTGTTCGCAGTGACAAGGCACCGTTACTCTCACAGAATCAGACTATGGATGTATTTGATCGTTTGGCATCGGATGAAATCTGGTTATCATTAAGTCAAAACGAGCGTATTTCAGATGAGCTGTTAACAAAAATTAAAGAAAATGGTAAGAACCTTGTTTTAGTAATTAAGGATGAAGCAACATCGTTTATCTATCAATATTTCATTGCGAACAGAGATATTGACGGTTTTATGAAAGATTCCTATGAACTTACTTTTACGTCAGATCAGCCGGAAAAATTTAAAGAGTTAACCAATCATGCCATGGGTATTACATTAAACTTCCGACATCAGGGTGATTATCAGAAATTAAGAACACTCATTTTAGATGTTTCCAGTCAATATGCAAATGATGAAGTATTAATGCTCTATTATTTTGATCAGCAAAACGAAAAGTTTGTACTAAAAAGTGAAGAGGTTAAGGTTGTGGATGGGAAGGTATCCATCGAGTTTGCGAGTGCAAGTGAGTACTTTTTAACCCGTTCAAACCTGCAAACCAACAGCAGTTTCGATTTGTTTGATCCACAATATTTACCTTATATCGTCTTGGGTGAGTTTCTTGTCATCCTGATATTACTGTTACTTCTTCTGACAAAACCAAAGAAGCGAAGATTCAAGCCCATTGATTAGAATGGAAGAGATGGTACATCATGTATCATCTTTTTTGTTTGACTTTACTGTTCACCTTGGCTTATGATAATTGAGCAGTGAAAGTGAGGACATATGGAACAACAATATCAAAGTATCGCGAAAGAAATGAATCTTTCCATTAAACAGGTAGCTAACACACTTGAACTTTTATCATCCGGAAATACAGTACCATTTATTGCCCGTTATCGAAAAGAGGTAACACAAGGATTGGATGAAGAACAGATTCGTTTGATTTCTGAACAGTACGAATATGAGAAAAGTTTAAATAAGCGCAAAGAAGATGTTTTACGTTTAATCGAAACACAAGGGAAGTTAACGAAGGAAATCATTTCTTCTATCGAAAAAGCCACAAAATTAAGTGAAGTCGAGGACATCTATCGTCCATACCAGCAAAAACGCAAGACTCGAGCAACCGAAGCTGCAGCTAAAGGACTCGAACCACTGGCAGATTACATCATGCAATGTCCAGTAGAGGGTAACCTTGAAGTTGAAGCAAAGAAATACATCAACGACCGAGTAGCGGATGCTAAAGAAGCACTAGCAGGTGCAAGAGACATCATCGCAGAACGAGTGAGCGATCAGGCAAAGTTCCGTCAGCTCGTGCGATACACCATCGCAAGAGAAGGAGTGTTATCCACTTCTAAAAAGAAGGATGCGGATGACTCGAAACAAGTTTACTCGATGTATTATGAGTACTCGGAAAGAGTAGCAACGCTGGCTCCCCACCGTATCATGGCGATAAATCGAGGTGAAAATGAAAAGGTGATCAGTGTATCCATTCAATATGATCAGGATACACTAATTGAGAAAATCTTTCATCAGATGATTCTTCGTAAATCGACCATCAGTGAAAATGAGATCTTTATGGCAGTCAAAGATGGTTGCAAACGTTTATTATTTAGTGGGATTGAACGTGAAATCCGTAGTGATCTAACTACAAAAGCTCAAGATCAATCCATTGAACTCTTTACCAACAATGTTGAACGTTTACTTGTTCAGCCACCACTTAAAGACAAGACCATACTTGGGGTTGATCCTGCTTTCCGTACCGGCTGCAAACTCGCTGTTATAGATATGACGGGTAAGGCATTGGAAATTTCAGCCATCTACCCACATCAGCCGGTTAATAAGAAAGAAGAAGCGCTCAGTACACTAAGTAAACTTGTAAGTAAATATCCAATTGATATTATTGCGATTGGCAATGGAACAGCATCCCGTGAAACAGAAGCCTTTATTGCTCAGTTTATTCAAACGGTGAATCGTCCGATTGCTTATACTATTGTTTCAGAATCAGGTGCGAGTGTTTACTCCGCAAGTCCTCTGGCAAAGGAAGAGTTCCCCGATTTACAGGTAGAGCAGCGTTCGGCTATCAGTATTGCACGCAGACTACTCGATCCACTATCTGAACTCATCAAGATTGACCCTCAGTCGATTGGCGTTGGTCAGTATCAGCACGATCTACCAACCGCAAGATTGAAGGAACGGCTAGACTTTGCCGTAAGTAAGGTAGTGAACCGGGTTGGGGTTGATATCAATACAGCTAGCGAGCATTTACTTCGCCATGTTTCAGGACTTAGCAAAAATAGTGCTAAAGAAATCGTCAGATTTAGAGATTCAAATGGGCGTTTCAAACAGAGAGAACAGATTAAAACAGTTAAATATATTGGTGATAAAGCCTTTGAACAGGCTGCTGGATTTCTTCGTATCGTGGATGGTGATCAGTGGCTGGACGCAACAGCGATTCACCCAGAGAGTTATCCGCTGGTATATCAGCTATATTCACAGTTGAATCTTCAGCAGAGCGATGCTGAAAATCGTATGAATGTACTAAAGAAGTTAAACATAACTCAGATGGCGAAGCAGCTTGGCACAGACGAGTATACGTTATCCGATATCGTAGATACACTGCTTCAACCTCTGCGTGATTATCGTGATCAGTATGATGGACCACTGTTACGTCAGGATGTATTGAGTCTAGATGATCTTAAAGAAGGAATGCAACTCGAAGGAGTTGTACGAAATGTCGTCGATTTTGGTGCTTTTGTGGACATTGGCCTCAAGAGTGATGGTTTGGTTCATATTTCAAAAATGGCAAAACATCGTGTTAAACATCCAACCGAAATGGTTAATATTGGCGATATTATTACAGTATATGTTAGTGGAGTTGATCAGATTCGACAAAAAGTTCAATTATCGCTACTGAAGGAACTCATTTAAGCACAAAGGCACTTGATAAGAGTGCCTTTGTTTTAGAATAATTGCTGGAGAATGGAGACATCTTCCAGTAAAAAGGGGATTTGCCTTGGTTTAAGTACCCATTGATCCTGCAAGCTGAAATGAAGGTAATCAGATATCTGATCCTCCATCAGAAATACCGGTTGACGATCATGGATTCTCTCAAAATCGGTCTGTGCAGCCTGTGTTAAAATGGCGAATTCCTCGACATTCTCACCTTTGATGACTGCTGCCATATACTGCAGAGCGTGCTTTTGATTTTTAATGAGCCACTTTCGCTTTTCACTGTCCCATTCATAAAATCCGTGAGCAACAACCACCGCGCGTTTTGAAGCGAATGCGTTCTTGAAAAAGCGGGATGTAGCTACCGTTTCCTGTCGTGCATTGATGATGCGCCCGGATTGGTCCCATTTTTCGATTCCCCACCGCATCGTCGCTGCTTTGACACCCTGTGGCTCATGTTTATTCTGAACTAATACCAGTGCCTGCTGGCTTGGAAAAACTTCATTTGTTGAAAATTGCAGTTGAATGTCACTCGTTTTAACCCAACGAGCCACATCGTCGTTATCAATCAGTAAATATCGTCCGCACATAACTTAACCTCCACGTTCAATGAACCATCGTTTTTCTTCCAGAAAAAGGTAGCGAAGCTGACCTGAAATTCGGCATGTGTAACGGATACCGGCACCACCCGCCTTCATGGAAGCGGCAGGAACTACCTGTGTTACCTTATCTATAGCATATTTTACACCATTTTCCCATAAAATGACGAGGGGTTTGAGCGATCCGTCTTTTCGATGAAGCGCTATGACATCCACATAAATTTTATCTTCCACTAATGATCACCAGCCTTAAAATATGATTCGGGAAAAATGACATGATCCGCTTTGGGATTAAACCCGCTAAGAAGCGTATCTTCCTTGGCGCATCCACGCTGGATGCAGTAAAAACCAAACCTTCTGCGTGCCTGATCGAACGCATGATCAATGGCCAATTCCTTTTCACGTTCCTTTTGATTGACAAAGAGGGAAAGTTGAATCGGTCGATCATGATATAATAATCCGGAAGCCTTAATCCCGATGCTTCGCAAAGGAATACGAAAATCTACATTGGCAGAAAACAAATTCATGGCAGCGGTAATCAGTTCTCGACTGATATCCGTTGGATATTCCAAAGAAACCTGCCGGGTAAAGCTTTCGAGCTCCTTATTGCGAATGTATACCGTAACAACCGTAGCTTTAAACTGATGATCACGTAAACGAGAAGCCACACTTTCACATAAAACCGTTGTCACGATCGATACATCCCGCAAACTCACCATATCCTTCGGTGCCGTAGTGCTATTGCCAATGGACTTAATCATAGGCTCTTCATCACTGACAATCACCGGGCTGTGATCTTCACCATTCGCGAAGTAATGAAGGTATTCACCCCATTTTCCAAGACGTCGCTTTAAAAGGGCAAGATTGCACTTAGCCAGATCGCCAATGGTATATACGCCAATTTTTTCAAGTTTTCTGGCCGTAGATCGACCCACATATAATAAATCACTTGCGGGCAAAGGGTAGATGATCTGCTCCATATTTTCTCGGGTAATCACCGTAGTTGCATCCGGCTTTTTATAATCAGATCCAAGTTTGGCAAAAATTTTATTGAAACTTACACCGATGGACGCTGTAATTCCGACTTCACGTTTAATTGCTTCACGGATTTCGTCCGCAATAACTGCACCTGAGCCAAAAAGTCTGACGCTTTCGGTTACATCTACCCAGCACTCATCGATTCCAAAAGACTCAATACGGTCGCTGTAGCGACCATAAATAGCTTTAACCATCTTTGAAAAGCGCAGATATAGAGAGAAACGGGGAGGTAGAATAACGATATCCGGACATTTCTGCCGAGCCTGCCAAAGTGCTTCACCCGTTTGAACGCCTGCCTTTTTCGCCAGGGGATTTTTAGCCAGAATAATGCCATGACGTTTCTCGACATCTCCACCCACCGCCATCGGTACATGACGGTACTGCGGCTGATGCAACGCCTCCACAGAGGCATAAAAATTGTTAAGATCACAATGCAAAATGACTCGTTCCATACATATCCCTCCACCTATATTTTACTTGAAATAAATTCAAGTAGCAAGGTTTAACTTGAAAAATATTCAAGTGTCTGATATGATAGTTTCGGGTGATAGTATGAGTTTGCATCAGCGATTAAAACAGCTTCGAAAACAGCATGGGTACTCTCAGGAAGAGATTGCTCAGCGCTTTAACTACAAATCGTTTACGACTGTTCAGAAATGGGAAGATGGAACATCCACACCGCCGGCAGGCGTGCTTTCCGGGCTTGCTGAACTGTATAAAATCAGTGTCGATGAACTGTTGCGTTCAAAAAAATCATTTGTGAGAGTCCCTGTTATCGGGGTTGTCCGGGGAGGTTCACCCATTGATGCCTTTGAGCAGATCATCAGTGAATATGATGTGGAATTAAGTGATCGGCCTGAAGACTACTTTTATTTGCGTGTTGTCGGGGATTCGATGATTAATGCGCGAATTCATGAAGGGGACGATGTCTTTGTTCATAAGCAAAGTACCGTCAATTCAGGAGATATCGCGGTTGTGCTTATTGAAGATGAAGCAACGCTCAAGCGTGTTTTTCTCAGAGGTGAAAAGCTAATCCTTCAGCCTGAAAATCAGCAGTATCAGCCGATGGAGTTTTCGGCCAAGCAGATTGAAGAAAAGCGAATTTCGATTATCGGTAAGGTTCTGCACAATCGGATACAGTTCTAATATTTGCAATTCAATGTAAATTCCTTTAAAATAGGACAGGGTGATAAAAATGTCAATAAATGAAATTCAGGAAGCAACGATGGGAATCTTTCAACATGGAATCATCGGATTTCTCATTACACTGGTGGTCATTGTTTTATCTTTAGGAATTACACTTAAAGTAACAAAAAAAGCCATAAAGAATATGACAAAGAAAAATCGAATCGATGAAACAAGTGCACGATTCAGTTATCGCATCATTTCAGCGATTGTCTATACGTTAGCAATTTTTGGGATTATTATGCAGGTGAATCCTCTACGTCAAATTTCAGTGACACTTTTGGCAAGTTCAGGGGTTGCTGTACTGGTGTTAGGTTTTGCGGCTCAGGAAGCTTTTTCGAACATTATTGCCGGTTTTTTCATATCTTTCTTCAGACCCTTTTCGGTGGGAGAACTGATTATTCTTCCAGGCCAGAATATCAGTGGTCGAATCGAAGATATCAATCTGCGTCATACTGTGGTTCGAACCTTTGAAAACAATCGTATTATTATTCCAAACAGTACCATAAACAAATCAATTATTGAAAATCGGGATATTACAGAGAAGAAAATGTGCAGTTTTCTTCTCATGTCAATCAGTTATGACAGCAATGTGGATCGTGCCAAGGAAATCATGATGGAAGAGGCGCTTAAACATCCAAACCTGATTGATATTCGAACCACGGAAGATATCATGAACAATGTACCACAATTATCGGTTACACTGGTAAGTATAGGCAATTTCAGTGTCGATCTTCGCATGGGTGTCTGGTCTGCAGACTCTGCCAGTGGCTGGGTTATGCTTTCCGACTTGCGTGACTCAATTAAAAAACGTTTTGATCAGGAAGGAATCGAAATTCCATATCCATATCAGAATGTCATTATGAAAAAAGAGGCTTAGGCCTTTTTTCTTTTCTTCTAGTTATTTCATGGGATATATGATAAAATTTTCAAAACATCAACCATGGAGGTGGCATCATGAATCATCAAATTCAGCAGCGCATTTCGTGTATCCAAAAACAGATTGATTATGCATTATTACATGAGTCAGTCGATCTCGCCATTGTCAATGGCTATGTATTCAACGTCTTCACCAGAGAGTTCGAGTTTATTGATGTTGGAATCAGCCAGGGAAGAATCGTGTCACTTGGAAAAAACATTCCAGCCAAAGAAGTTTTCGATGCAAATCATCAGTACATTTTGCCTGGAATGATTGATGCGCATACCCATATCGAATCTACCTTACTCACACCGTTGTCCCTCGATGAAGCTTTGATTCGAGCAGGAACAACAACAATCATTGCGGATCCACATGAGATTGCCAATGTCTCAGGGCTAAAAGGGATTCAGTTTATGCTTGATGAGGCAGAACAGACACTAACAGATATGTATTTTATGCTTCCATCCTGTGTGCCATCAGTTCCAATAGATCCCTCGTATCAGACTTTGGATGCAACTGAACTGGCTAAGTTAGCCGATCATCCAAAAGTTCTGGGATTGGCTGAGGTCATGGATGAATTTGGTGTGATTCACAAAGATCTTGCGGTGATGGAAAAACTGGCTTACTTTCATAATCGAATTATTGATGGTCATGCACCGAATCTTTCCGGAACTTCGATTGCGGCTTATGCCTCGACCCGAATTAAGACAGATCATGAATGTTCGACCGTTGAACAATTAGAGCAACGCATCCGTCTGGGCATGTATGTGGCTATCCGCGAAGGGTCTGCTTCCAAGAATATGAAAGAACTTTTAAAAGGGGTTAACGACAGAAACTTGCATCGCTGTATGTTCTGTACCGACGACATTCATCCACAGGACATTCTTAATCATGGACATATTCTTGCACTAGTAAGAAAGGCTGTCAGTTATGGGTTGGACATAGGATCTGCTATTTGCATGGCCACCTTTAATCCAGCCACATGCTACCAATTAAATGATATTGGAGCTATTACGTTAAATTATCAGGCCGATCTTGTCATCGTAGATAATCTCACTGACCTCAATCCCAAACATACCATAAAAAAAGGTGTTCTTTATAAACCAAAACAACAACACAACGTTGAAACATCTAAGGTTAAATCCTCCATTCTGGTAAAAAAACTGACACTGGAGCAACTCGTGGACCATCGAAACGATCGACTCACAAGAGTGATTGTTATGCACAAGGATTCACTCCTTACCAGTGAGATGTCTGTTGATTTATCACAGGAAAAGGATGTCGTTACCTGTGTTATCATCAACCGATATCAACCAGATGTACATCACTTTATAGGCTACGTAAAGGGAAGTGGGTTGAACCAGGGGGCAATCGCTACGTCAGTTTCACATGATGCGCATCACATCCTTGCTATCGGAACCAATAACACTGACTTGCTTTTGGCTATTAACACGGTCATTGATCATCAGGGAGGATTTGTGCTAGCTTTAGACAATGAGGTTTTGGATGCCTTATATCTTCCCATCGGTGGGCTGATGAGTGATCAACCCATTGAACAGGTAGCATCGAAGATGGAAGAACTTCAGCAAAAATCGTACAACCAGCTTGGCTTCAATCACTCTATACTAGCGATTACATTTTTGGGACTACCTGTCATCGGAGAGATTAAAATGAATGTGAATGGTTATGTTTCTGTTTCTTCACAAACCATCGTTTCCAAGAATGTGACGTAAACTTTAGCTTTTGTCACGGCATTTTCCCATGGATTGTTTCTTTTTCAGGCTTAATAGGCTATAATATTCTATTGTAGAACGGAGGAATCTCCATGTTTTTGAAGAGAATCGAAATGCAGGGATTCAAGTCATTTGCGGATAAAGTAGTCATTCAATTTAATCAGCCGGTCACCGGTATTGTCGGACCCAATGGCTGCGGAAAAAGTAATATTACAGATGCTGTACGGTGGGTACTGGGAGAGCAGTCTGTAAAATCGATGCGAAGCTCCAGTATGACAGATGTCATCTTTACGGGAAGCTTTGATCGTAGAAAAGTCAATGTGGCAGAGGTTACATTGGTTTTTGACAACTCGAATAAAGCACTCAACAGTGAATATAATGAAGTAGAAATTACCCGTAGAATCCATCGGGACACTCACGAGGGTGAGTATTTTATCAACAAGGTACCATGCCGACTCAAAGATATTTATGATATTGTTACTGATAGTGGGTTGGGCCGCGACTCGTTGAGCATGATTTCTCAAGGAAGCATCAGTCATTTTGCGGAAGCCAAACCAGCGGATCGTCGGTTGATTTTCGAAGAAGCCGCCGGTGTGGCCAAGTATAAAAAACGCAAGACAGAGTCCATTTCCAAACTTGAGCGGACTCAGGAAAATATGAACCGCGTACAGGATATTGTGGTTGAGTTGGAACGTCAGGTAACACCTCTTAAACGTGCTGCCAAAAAGGCAATGCTCTATAAAGAAAAGAAAGAACAACTTCAGCAAATTGAAACAGCTGTACTGGTAGCTGAAATTGAGAAGCTTGATGCTGAGATTCAGCAGGCATCTCAGATACAATTTGATGTTTCTACACAAATTACCATGAGTGAAACCTCGATTCAGGTACAGGAAACAGCCAACCAGGAAAATAAACAGTTGGTTCGTGAACTGGATCTATCCATCCATCAGCTCCAGGAAGAAATGATGCGTGTTGTAGCAGAAATTCAAACACTGGAAACACGCAAAATCGAAGTGGATGAAAAGCGAAAATATGCGATGGAAGTGGGCGACAAACAACAAAGAGCTCATGAAATATCTGCGCTTCTGCAACAGGCACAACAGGAATATGAAGATCGCTTGGCCCGTCTTTCAAAAAGCAATGCAGACATTGAACTCTATACCCAACAGAGTATTGCGCTTAACCGCCAGTTGATCGACCGTCAAATGGAAGTTGATTCATGGCAAACCAAATTACGCAAGTTAACCAGTCGTGAAGAGATTTTAAACCATATGATGCAACGTCCGTTTGTTTCACAGGCAGGTGTTTCCGCGATTCTGGCCGCCAAACATAGTCTAAAAGGAATCCATGATGTAATGGCAAACCTTTTTTCTGTATCTGATGGTTACGAAGAAGCGCTCAGTGTTGCCCTAGGGGGTGCACAGTTCAACATCGTGACCGATGATGAAGCAGCCGCGCGAGCAGCGATTGGCTTTTTGAAGCGAAACCAAAGTGGAAGAGCTACATTTATGCCACTAACCGTCGTCAAACCAAGAACTTTGCACAATGATGTGATTGTGGTCGCAAGTCATACAGAGGGTTATCTGGGTACAGCCGACATGTTTGTAACCAATCATCCAACCTATGATGATCTGGCAAAATCAATGCTTGGCAATGTACTTGTGGTTAAACATTTGGAAGCTGGCAATGAACTGGCATCACGAACACGCTATCAGTACAAAATTGTTACCCTTGAAGGAGATGTGATCCATCGGGGCGGAACCATGAGTGGGGGTAAAGGAAAGGATCATGTATCCCTACTAACGGTTGGCAAAGAACTCGAAGATATTAAAGAAGCCATCGCAACAACGTCCATGCAACTCAAACAACGTGAATCCTTAATGTCGATGGATCGAAATAAAAAAACTGAAATCGATCAGCTATTGCTCGAATGTCGTCTTTCAACAGCACAACTTGAACCGGTTGTTGAGGCGAAACGCGCAAAATATGAACGTCTGAAAAATGATCTGGAGACATTGAATCCTGAGGGAGTCGAACAGAATGGATCGCTTCAGGATACACTCATTGATGCTTTAAATAAGTCCTATTCCCGTAGAGATGAAATTACAACGTCGATTCGTCTGAAACGGGATCAGCGAATGAAACTTAGCAATGAAGTGGAGAGAAAAGAAATTCAATTACGTCAGATGCGACGTGAACTCTCCGCATTGAGCACTCAAATTCATCAGATTCAGCTGGATCAGACACGCATGGAAACCCGGCTTGAAAATGTTCTTCAGCGTTTAGCCAGTGAGTATCAGATGACCTTCGAGTATGCCAAAACACTTGGCAGTGTCGAAAATATTGAAGAAGCGCAATCATCTGTGGCTTCACTGCGAGCTGAAATTGACTCCTTGGGGAATATTAATATGAATGCGCCGGAGGAATACAGTGAAGTCAATGACCGCTACGAGTTTCTGAGTAAGCAACTGGATGAACTCGCAAAAAGTCGAGACCAGTTACTTAAGATTATTACCGATATGGATAAGATCATGGTCGAACAGTTCTCGGAAATGTTCAAAAAAATCAATGGCGAGCTTCAGGATGTATTTGTGGCTCTGTTTGGTGGCGGAAAATGTAAACTTGTGCTTGAAGACCCGGATGACCTATTAAATACCGGAGTCGACATTGATGTACAGCCTCCTGGGAAAACAGTGCAGAATATCCGCCTGTTCTCTGGTGGAGAAAAGAGCCTGATTGCCATTTCAGTGTTATTTGCCATTATTAAGGCACGGCATGTACCTTTATGTATTTTTGATGAAGTTGAGGCGGCATTGGATCAGGGGAACGTGGAACGTTTTGCCCGTTATTTAAAACGATTCAGTGAAACAACTCAATTTATCGTTGTGACTCATCGTCCAGGCACGATGGCACAATGTGATGTACTGTATGGAGTAACAATGCCAAATCATGGTGTATCACAAATGTTACGTGTTAAACTGGCAGATGCGGTAAGTATGATTGAGGAAGGTGATGAACAACATGGGATTTCTGCAACAGCTTAAAGACAAATTTCAGAAAAAATCCGATCGGGATGTCTATTTAAGTGGATTCGAAAAGAGTAACCGGCAGTTCAAAGCCAAAATGGCTCATCTTTTTGATGAAGGACGTGAGATGGATAATGATTGGTTTGAAGAACTGATGATTACTCTTGTAGAAAGTGATATCAGTGTCAAAACAGCCACCCATCTGATTGATGAATTCAAACGTGTTTTTAAAAAAGAGCGCTTCACAACGATGGAAGAAGCCAAATCCTTACTTATTTCTACGATGTCGGACATTTATGGCGACTTCCCGCTGGATTTAATGTTAAGTGCGACAGGACCTACAGTTGTGCTGATTGTGGGGGTCAATGGATCAGGAAAAACAACGACCATTGCCAAGCTGGCAGCCAAATATCAGGCAGAAGGACTCAGTGTAGCCGTAGCCGCTGGAGATACATTCCGGGCTGCAGCAATTGCTCAGCTTCAAACCTGGGCACATCGCCTGAACATTCCATGCATTGCCGGAAAGCAGGATCAGGACCCTTCGTCGGTAATGGTCGATGCCTGCCGCTATGCCAAGGAACATAACATTGATGTGCTGCTCTGTGATACAGCCGGAAGACTTCAAAACAAAACCAACTTAATGAACGAATTGTCGAAAATGTTTCGTGTGATTTCAAGAGAAATTGAGGGAGCTCCCCATGCCATCTGGTTGGTACTGGATGCCACAACTGGTCAAAACGGTCTTAGCCAGGCTAAGGTATTTATGGAAGCCACCGAAGTAGGTGGGATTATTCTTACAAAGATGGATGGTACAGCTCGCGGTGGGATTATTCTTACCATCAAGGAAGAAACAGATATTGGTGTTTTGTTTCTTGGTTTAGGTGAGAAAGTTGAAGATTTGCGACCTTTCGACAAAGAGTCGTATCTGTTCAGTCTCTTTGAAGGCAAAGAACATGTTAGATAAAACGGAAAAGATGAATCAGCTGCTTGACCGATATGAAGAGCTGCTCACGGAAAAGCAACGTGATGTTATGAGCCTTTATTATCGTGATGATTTATCTTTAAGGGAGATTGCCCAGGAATTGAGTATCTCCCACAATGCAGTGTTCGACTTAATTAAGCGGACTGAAAAACTGCTGACAACCATGGAAGAAAAACTGGGTCAGAATGAGTATTATTACCTTGTACAAGCAATGATTCGAGATTTAAAATCTTTGAATCTTCCACAGGTGAATGATATAATTGAGGCGTTTGAAAACAACTTAGGAGGAAAAGAAAATGAATAAAATTATTTCAGTAAATGCAGGTAGCTCATCATTAAAATTTCAATTATTTGAAATGCCTAGTGAAGCTGTTTTATGTAGCGGAATTGTTGAGCGTATTGGTCTTGAGGATGGAATCTTTACGATCAAGTTTGATGGTCAGAAGGTTGTCGAAAGAATGCCAATTCCTGATCATACATTAGCTGTTGAACTGCTATTAAATGCTCTAGTTAAACAGAATATTGTGGCATCCCTAGAGGAAATCGTGGGAGTTGGACATCGCGTCGTTCACGGTGGGGAATTATATAATAAATCAGTCGTGTTTGACGATGAAGTAGAGAAAAATGTTGAAGCATTATCCGATTTGGCTCCACTTCACAACCCAGCCAATCTTGTGGGTTATCGAGCATTTAAGATGGAACTGCCACATGCTCGTCATGTTGCTGTGTTTGATACAGCTTTCCACCAAACCATGCCTCAAGACGTCTACCTCTACCCAATTCCAATGGAATATTACAAGGATTACAAGATCCGTCGCTATGGTTTCCACGGAACTTCACACTTCTATGTATCACACCGTGTATCTGAGTTAATGGGCAAATCCATTGAAACACTCAATATTATTACATGTCACTTAGGAAATGGTGCATCGATTGCGGCTGTTCAAAGTGGAAAATCTGTCAATACTTCCATGGGATTTACTCCTCTTGCAGGAATTATGATGGGAACCCGCAGTGGGGATGTTGACCCGGCGATTCTTACCTATGTAATGGGTAAAACAGGGAAGTCTGCTCAGGAAGTCATTGATGTTTTAAACAAAAAATCAGGAATGCTTGGTGTTTCAGAAATGTCATCCGATGCTCGTGAAATCGAAGATGCTTTCGAAGAAGGAAATCCAAAAGCGATTTTGACCCGAAATATATACGCAAACCGCATTGCTCAGACCATTGGAAGCTATTTTGTTCAAATGGGTGGCGTTGATGCAATCGTATTTACCGGTGGTGTTGGTGAAAATGACTACGGTGTACGTTATGATGTTATCAGCCGGATTGCCAAAGCACTTCAGGTTGAAATGGATATCGATCTCAACCGTGCTGTCCGTGGAAAAGAAGTTTTACTTTCAAAACCAAATTCAAAAGTTCAAGTATGGCTGGTACCAACCAACGAAGAACTGGTGATTGCACGCGATACCGTTGATTGCTTAGGTTTATAATATGTTTGACGGCTTGCTTCACGAAATTGAAAAGGCAAAAAGTATCTGTGTCTTCCGACATCAGATACCTGACCCGGATGCCCTTGGAAGTCAATGGGGGCTGATTGAGTGGATAAAAGAAACATACCCTTCAAAAAAAGTGTATGGATGCGGCTATCATGTGGGAGGGAAGCCGGACTTGTTTCCGGCACCCGATCAGGTGAGTGATGAAATCATTTCTTTATCTCTGGTAATCGTCGTGGATACTGCCAATCAGAAGCGAATCGATGATCCGCGATTTTCTCTCGCCAAAAGTGTTATTAAAATAGACCATCATCCCAATTTTGAATCTTATGGAACGCGGGAGTATGTGTTTGATGATAAAGCGGCTACATGTGAGATCATTGCTTCGTTCTTGCAGGAAGTTGTTTCAAAACCTTTAAGCAAAAAGGTAGCGACCTATCTTTATATGGGCCTGCTAACAGATACCTTGAATTTCACAACGAACAATACATCCGCTTCTACACTTCAAATAGCGGCATATCTTGCACAAAGCAACCTGAACTTTTCAGAATTGAGTCAGAAGTTGTTTTCAATTTCATCCAAGGAATTTCAGTTTTCCAATTACATTCGTTCCAATGCCCTGATTAAAGAGTGCGGGCTCGCCTACATTGTCATTACCAAAGAGCTGTTAGAGCGATTTGAAATCACACCCAATCAGGCAAAAGAGCGCATCACTGATTTTCAAATGGTCAATGATTTTGATGTATGGGCTTTGTTTATCGAACAGATTGATGGCATAAAACCTTATTTCAACGGTTCCTTGCGTTCAAAAAAAATCGTGATTAATGATATTGCGCAGTTGTTTAACGGTGGTGGACACCGTCAGGCGGCTGCTGTCAAAGGATTATCGTTTGAACAGATTGATCAGGTAGTAGATCATTGTTGCAAACGATTGATGGAGGTAAAATCCAATGAATCCATTTGAAGAATTTTTACGTCAGACTCAAACTACACGTGTAGTTAAAACACGAAAAAAACTTGGTCGTGCCATTGTGCAAAGTGCTGTGATAACACTGATCATCTTTGCGGTGGTAGACTATATTACTTTACCGGCCTATACATTCCATAGCCCTTCCACGATGTTTTTACTTGCTATGTTCAGTGGGTTGTTCGGATTTCTTGTACAGGCATTTTCCTTTAAAACCACCAAAGTAACCCTCATCAGTTATGCGATTTCTGCACTGCTTGTAAGCTATGTTCTTGTAGGAAGTTTAATTGGAGCAGAGTTTTTGCGGGCAACTGCCTATCGAGATCAGATTACCATTAAGGAAATGAAGGAGTTTAACGAAGAGTTTGAAACGATTGGACTCAATCGGATTCCAGTGGTAGATAAGCAAACTGCAGTTCAGCTTGGTGACAAGCAGCTGGGGACGGTCAGTGGACTTGGATCCCAATTTTTTGTAGACAGTCAATATTCACTGATCAATGTTAACGATGGGATTTTCAGGGTTTCACCCCTGGATCACCGTGATTTCTTTAAATGGCTGCAAAACCGCAACGAAGGAATTCAAAACTATGTTTCGGTCAATGTCACCAATCCGACGGATGTTCGCCTGGTTGCTGTAAGTGCAGGAATGAAAGTCTCACCCAACTCATTTTTCAATCAGGATTTGGCACGACACGTTCGGTTTAAGTACCGTACCTTGATTTTTGGGGATTACACCTTCGAAATTGATGATGATCAAAACCCTTACTGGGTAGTCTCTGTGATTAAACCTGAAATCGGTCCATTTGGCGGCTTAAGTGCCCAAGGTGCTGTTTTAGTCAACCCGGTAACGATGGACACACAGTACTATGATATCGATGAGTTGCCACATTGGGTGGACCGGGTTCAACCATCATCGATTGCCTGGTCACAAATTGATAACTGGGGCTACTATGTACATGGTTTTATTAATACACTGTTTAATCAGAAGGATATGTTACAAACTACCGATGGTTACAACTATGTCGTCATCGACAATCAGGTATATGTCTATTCCGGTCTGACTTCTTTAGGAGGAGATCGTTCCATTGTTGGATTTACCCTGATTAACCTAAAAAGCAAAGAGGCAACCTTCTATCAGATTGGTGGAGCCGATGAGTATGCTGCGATGGCAAGTGCCGAAGGTCAGGTGCAGCATCTAAACTATCGTTCAACCTTCCCGGTATTGCTCAATATCAGCAACACACCAACATATTTCGTATCACTAAAGGATCAGGAAGGTCTGGTCAAGAAATATTCGTTCATTGCAGTCAGTAACTATGATGCGGTTGGTGTCGGTGATACCGTTGCAGAGGCACAAAGAAACTACATTCTGAAGCTTCGTGAAATTGGTATGGTTAAAGACGATGAAACCCGTTATACCGAAATTACGGGTACGGTAGCGATGGTATCTACAGCGATTGTGGATGGTAACTCTGTGTACTACATTACGTTGGATGAAGATCCACGCTTATTTGTCGTGAATGTTTCGGTCAATCTTGAAGTATTATTTACAACTGAAAATGATGAGGTAACGATGAAATTCTTCGATAACAAAGAAAATATCGTAGAAGTTGATTACTTTGATCATTTAGCTATTAACTTTAAAGCGCCATAAGCGCTTTTTTGTTATAATATAGGTGCATGTCAAAAGGAGGTAACTTATGGCCGTATTACTCGCAAATCAAAGCAGCTATTCACTGTTATCTTCCTGTTTGACCATAGATAAACTTATTGAAGGAGCAAAAGAGCGTGGTTATTCTGCCATCGCACTTTGTGATCATGGTTCCATGTTTGGGACTATGGAATTTATCTTGAAAGCAAAGCAGGCGAACATTCAACCGATTGTCGGATTGTGGGTTGATGCCAGCATCGATCAGCTGAAAGCTCAGTTTATCATCTTAAGTAAAAATGAAGAAGGATACAAAGAATGTATCTATTTATCCAATCGAATGCTAAAAGATGGCGTGGTTGATTTTGATGAACTTTTGACACATACTCACCACTGCGTTGTCATTGCCTTAGGTGAGGGTGGATATCTTGAAGATGATATGATTCATCAGTCTGTGGAACCTTTACGTGAAAAACTCGCACGTTTACAACAGTTCAAGGACGTCTATATCGGACTCTCCAATCAGCATGCTACTTTTTGGCATAAAAACAACCAGTGGTTAAAGCAGCAGGTACAAAGACATTCGATGCGTACTGTCGCACTTCCAAAAGTTTACTATCTAAAGGAAGAAGATGAAATCTATCATCGGATTTTGCGTGGTATTAAAGAAAACCTAACTTTAGATGACAAGCGTCTTTTACCCCGATTGCATCATCATATGCCATCCACCCGTCAGCTAGTTGAGTTATATGACATTGATGATCTGATCTCTACCGATGAAATCGCCGAAAAATGTGAGTTGTTTGAACTTAACAGACGAACAAGCTTGCCTTTGTTTCCGTTGGATGCAAAGGTGACTTCCAAACAGTTTTTGGCACAGTTATGCAAAGTTGGTCTGAAAAAACGGATGAACGGAAAGCCAATCCCCAGCGAATACATCGAA
>DOKQ01000139.1 GCA_003510215.1 Erysipelotrichaceae bacterium | reverse complement strand
GGTAAATCCTGCATATCCACACAGATGCCACCAGGAATATACCAGTGGGTGCCAAAAAGATTGCGATGAACCAGCACCATCGCTGTGGCCACCAAAGTTTCACTCTGAAAAAAGCCCAAAGCACGCACGGACTCATTCCATTTCTTTTCCACACGACCATAGGCGGTGGTTTTGATGTGATTGGCCATGGGATGCGAATGGACAAAACCGTCCAACTGCTCATAACTGATCTTCTGACAAACCAAAATCATCACTCCTGTTCTACACAAATCATTCTAACATATTTAATTCTTCAAAGAAACAACCACGAAAATTCGTGGTTGTTCAATTTATTCTGCCAGTACAGAGGCACAGCGATCACATAGATGATCTTCTGCGCTACTTAACGTCACATTCCAGCATCTTGGGCAAACTTCACCCTGTGCGACACTGATTTCGACACCACAGACATCATAGGCTTTCAGTGGCTGATCACTCAGTGTAACCTTGGAAACAATCAGCCATTGGGCTAAGCGTTCTTCCCCAAGATAACTTGAAACATCCTGACGCTGCTGCTCATTTAGATAAAGTGCCACTGCGGCTTCCAGTGATTTACCAATCACCTTAGCGCTACGGGCTTCCTCAAGGGCCTTAAAGATATCTTCACGCATCGCCATCAAGCGACCCCAGGCGGCTTTTTCCTCATCACTAAACGGTACATCAAGGGATGGCATAAAGCGTTGGAGATGGATGGACTCACTGCCTGGTTTAAAGAAATCCCAGACTTCCTCGGTGGTATGAACCAGTATCGGTGCAAAAGCTTTTAGCAATCCTTCCAAAGAGTAGTATAAAACCGACTGAACTTGCCTACGACGCACACTCTTTGCCTTTTCAATATACAGAATATCCTTGGCAAAATCAAGGTAATACGCACTCAGCACATTGGTCATCAGCGTTGTGGCTTTGGACACAAATGTCAGATAGTCGTAGGTATCATAGGATTTTTTAGCCAAAGAAAGCACATCATCCACTTGTTTGAGCACATAACGATCGACAGACGGCAATTGACCTACGTCAATCACATCTGCTTGTGTCAAGTCTTCCGGATGGATATTGCCAAGCATAAAACGGAATGTGTTACGAATCTTACGATAGCTTTCCGTCACCTGTTTTAAGATATCATCAGAGATACGGACATCTGACTGATAGTCGATGCTCATCGCCCATAAACGCAAAATATCGGCACCCAGAGTTGTAGTAATCTTGTTTGGATCAACCACATTTCCTCCAGATTTACTCATCTTCTCCCCTTTGCCATCCAAGACAAATCCATGAGAGACAACTTGTTTGTAGGGTGCTTTTCCAGTGGTAGCTGTACCAATAATCAGTGAACTGTTAAACCAACCGCGATACTGATCACTTCCTTCAAGATAAAGGTCAACAGGTAAGTCTACATCTTTTTTGTGCAATGCACTGGTAAAGGAAGATCCCGAATCAAACCAGACATCCATGATATCCGTTTCTTTCTTGAACTCACCGTTTGGGGAAGTTGGGTGAGTGAACCCATCAGGAAGCAGTTCTTTGGCTTCTTTTTCAAACCAGATGTTTGAACCTTGTTGCTCAAAGAGTGTGGCCACATGATCGAAGACTTCCTGATTCATGATTGGCGTACCATCTTCACCATAGAAAATCGGAATTGGTACACCCCAGGCGCGCTGACGGGAAATACACCAGTCACCACGATCTTTGATCATATTGTGCATACGTAGTTTACCCCATCCCGGAACCCAGGATACTTCATCAATTTCACGAAGTAAGGCATTGCGGATTTTTTCAATCGAGGCAAACCATTGGGTTGTGGCACGGAAGATGACCGGTTTTTTGGTTCTCCAGTCATGCGGATAGCTATGGGTAATCCACTCAAGTTTCAATAAGTGACCTGAAGCATCCAAGGTCTGAGTCACGACTTTGTTCGCCTCATCCACATGTTTGCCCACCAGAAACTCTCCGGCACTTTCCATCATTTTCCCATGTTCATCCACAGGGCAATAAGCTTCCAATCCATACTTCTGACCGACGATAAAGTCATCCACCCCATGACCTGGGGCAGTGTGAACACAGCCGGTACCTGCTTCATTACTTACATGATCACCTAGGATGACCAGTGACTGACGGTCTTGATAAAGCGGATGTTGAGTGGTGACAAACTCCATGTCGGCACCCAAAATGACACGGTCAATGGAATACTCCGTGAGTCCAAACGTTGTCATCAGCGTTTCCACAAACTCCTTAAGAACAATCAGCTTGCCCTTCTCGGTGTTTACTACGGCATAGTCAAACTCAGGATTGAGTGAGATTGCCAGATTGGCTGGAATCGTCCATGGGGTAGTGGTCCAGATGACAAATTTTTCATCACTAAACACAACACCTTTGCCATCAAGTACATCAAAGGTTACAAAGATGGCTGGGTCTTTTTTATCATGATATTCGATTTCCGCTTCGGCCAAAGCACTTTCAGAAGAATAGGACCAGTACACTGGCTTTAACCCTTTATAGATCATGCCATCCATGGCCATCTTGGCAAACACCCGAATCTGCTGGGCTTCAAAGGATTTTTGAAGGGTAATATACGGATGGTCATAATCCGCCACAGTGCCCAGTTTCTTCATATCTTCCATTTGAGTTGCCACCTGTTCGAGTGCATAAGCCTCACATTGGCGACGGAACTCTGCGATGCTCAACTGCTTGCGGTTAACCCCAAGCTTTTGAATCGCATTTTCAATCGGTAATCCATGAGTGTCCCATCCCGGGGTAAAGGGGGTTTTGAATCCAGCCATAAAATGACTGCGGACGACCACGTCCTTTAAAATCTTGTTTAATGCATGCCCAATGTGGATTCGCCCATTGGCATACGGAGGACCATCATGCAGCACAAAGCTCGGTGCACCTTCGCGTTTTTCAAGCATACGCTGATACATGTTTGCCTCATCCCATCGTGCCTGGTAAGTTGGTTCTTTTTTGTTCAGATTGCCTCTCATCTCAAAATCAGTTTTAGGCATGAGTAATGTGTGTTTGTATTCCATAGTTACTTCCTTTCCATTAAAAAAACGTCCTCAATCAAAGGACGTCTAAACCGTGGTACCACCTTCGTTTCGAAAAAAATATTTCGACACTCGATACGTTAACGCCGTCCACGGTATTTCTTACTTTGTTTTCAGAAATACGACTCCCAAGTGATATCCTTTTCCCCTTTTGCCTCAGTTTTCACCAACCACTGATTCTCTACGCCATGCCGGGTAAGGCTTTGCTTGTTCTTCGTCACTATTCTTCTTCAATACTGTTTAAAAATGTCAGGTTTGGGATCGCCGGCAACGTTAAATCTTCGAGGGATTTCGATAAAGCATCCAGCTTATCTTTTAACTCCTCTTTAACCTCACTGGCATCCTGGGATATTCTAGCCATTTCCACCAGAATAATCCGCGCAGTCGAAAGTGCTTCTCGAACAATGCTATCCGCATTGTTCTGTGCCGCATCAATAATGTGATTTGCTTCTTTCAAAGCCAATCGCGCAATCTCATCCGCCGCTTTTTCGCGCATGTTTAATTCGCTGATCAATGTCTGATAGCGTTGTTTCACCAGATTGAGTTGTGTCTGCGAAGTTTCTGTCTGTGATTTATACAGTGTCAGCTTCGATTGCATTTCATCAATCTGTGATTGCAGTTCATCGATGGCATGGTCGACCTCAAATCGGTCGTATCCCTGCTTCATGATGCGGAAACGGGATGGTTTCTCGCTCAATGCACTCCCCTCCTGCCTAGTTGATTCTAACAAAATCTCTGTGTTATTTCAATCTTTCTACTTTATTCTTCCTCAGAATCAAAACGAATTTCACCTGCGACACCGATCGTTTTCGGCGTGCATAGAATGACGTTGTGACCAATTTTCTGAATGGAACCATCCAACGCAAAGATAACCCCTGTCAGAAAGTCAATCGAGCGTTGAGAGTATTCTCTTGGCAGACGATGTAAATTTACGACTGCTGCACGCTGACCTTTCAGATGACGGGCAACCTCTTCCGCTTCATCGAATGAACGCGGTTCAAAGAGGACCATTTTTGTATCCGTTGGAATCTTCGAAACGTTTTTGTTCGAAGGTTTCTCGTATTCACTGAGAGTTACCGCCTCTTGTGGTGAAAGCTCCAAATATTCTTCATCATCGACGGGATTAATAAACTCTTTAATTTTTTGTTTAAAACTCATGGCTTCACCTCCACATTGACCCTATTATATCACAAAAAATCTAGAAACAATCGCATTTATCACATTAAAAAGGGAGAATTTACACTCCCTTGTAAATGACTATTCGACTGCCTCAGTCTCCAACAGACCATAACCACCATCGTTTCGTTTATATACAACCGCTACGCCGTCGGTTTCATCATCTGTATAAATGAAGAAAGAGTGACCTAACATTTCCATTCTCATAATGGCTTCATCAAGGTCCATCCGTGCCGCAACCACTGTTTTGGTTCTTACCGGAATTTCCTTATCATCCTTGACGACTGGCTCATCTACCTGTTTTAGGAAAGCATGGGCAAGTTTTTCGCGATGACGACGGGACAACCGTGTTTTTTGACGACGGATCTGATCTTCCAGTTTATCCATAGCCAAATCCACTGCCGCATAGAAGTCTTCATGAACTACTTCTGCACGTAAGTACCCAACTTTCGTGAGTACGGTGATTTCCAGTTTCATTCCTGTTGGATAAACCCGTACGACACAGTTGGCGGAGGTGTCTTCATCAATGTTGAAGTATTTCTCTAAAAACGATAACTTCTTCACCACCCGCTGATACATCGCATCAGTAATTGTCAAATTCTTGCCGTGAATGTTAATACGCATAACATATCCTCCTTTTCTTTATTTTATGTCAATTTATTTCATAAAAGCAGTCTTTTATAAAATTAAATTGAGTGTTATACTTAAGTTAGCGGGCAAGATTGCCGCTTTTTTCATATACGGAATCGTAAATAATCATCGGACGATCTTCACTTTTACCTGTATCGAACTGACGATCCTGCATTACTGGCGCCATGGAAACCGCCTTTTTCATCCCTATATGATTTAACTGAGAAAGTGCCAGCGTAGCTCTTCCCAAAGCCTGATCAAACAGTTGCATAAAACTGTCATGATGAATTTCACTTGGATCTGTCGGATTGCACCAGGCTTCTCTATGCTCATTCAAGATATCATGGACTTCATCCAGATCACCGATGACCATATGAGAAGAAAAGTTCCATGGTTTTCTCATCAGATGATTTTCAACCCACTGTACCACCGGGAAAAGTCGTGTCTTTGGATCAAAAAGCGCATGTAACACCTGATAAAAATGTTTCATACATGTCATCGCTTCCTGCTGGGTTAATACCGTACCATAGACTTTATATACAGCAGTAGATACAATCCAGGCAATCGTTTCTCTCTCCATTTTCGACAACTTCACAAACTTTTTCGAAGGAACATCCTGTAACTTTAACTCAAATACCCGTGTGACCATCAGACTATCAAGCATGGACTCATAGCGATAATGCCAGTATCGGGTACTCCCCTTCATTTCTCCGCTGCGATAAAAGATAAACGGATGCGCTACTGAGTCAAGTGACCAATGCGTTAAATAACCTGCAATAAATGCAAGTGCGATATCCTGTTTCTTCCCTTTTGGCAGCTGGTAAGCTAAATCAATCATCGTATCGGTAAACTCATTGATTTTCTGACGATGAATAATTTCACCAAAGTCTGAAATACGGGCAGCTTCCTTCTGGTTAAGCCATGGCCATACATTGTAGTAAAATAAAAAATCCGGACCATTGCTTCCAAAAAGAAACGCCTGTTCAAAATGCTCAATTGCACTTCGAACCGTTGAAACCGGTAATTGTTTCAATGTTTCCTGAGCCATCAGTCCGTGGGTAATCACATTTGGCATACCCATCACCTCTTGTCTATATTGTATCAAATAAAACGCATAAGTGGTGAAATTCACCTCATTTTCATCAAAAAGAAGTGAAATATCATAAATACCTCACTTCCTTCTCATTATCTATTCTTTCGATGTGCCGTTAGCATCACCTGAGCAACCGTTCTCATATCTTCAATCGACCTTGAGTTCTGAGCATAAATCACAAAGACAAACGGTTGGTCCTCATATAAAATACCTATCTGCGAAAAACTGCTACGAGAAATGGACTGACCCGGTTTTTTGGCATACACATCCATATCATCAAATAAGTTCATCTGATCCGGTGTTTTAAACTTCAAGTCCAATACATGCTGATAGTGACTCTGGTTGTGATGCAAATGCAACATGGCATCCGCCATATACTCCGGAGTCACCAGATTTTCCCCATTATACAACCGATGATGACCACCTGAACTTGAGTAGCTGCCCGCATAGGTCCAAGCCTGATACGGACGTCCAAGTTCAAAGGCCATTTGCGTCGCTGTATTGTCCGAAGATACCATCATTTCATACAAGACTTCTTCGAGTACATAGCTCTGTCCAACCGTTCCGCCATTTGTAATTGCACCACGACCTTTTTGAAGGTGACTGGACTTTAACATCACTTCCGTCCTCAAATCAAAACCCACATCCAACAGTTGCATCGCAATCAGTGTTTTCACCGTACTCGCAGCATAGAAATGTTTTTTCTCATTAAAACTAATCCGCTGATCCGTCACCAGATTGTGATACACAAATCCAATATCATCATTCAATATATGTCCAATCTCTTTTGTGATATCCTCGAAAACAAGATACTGGACTGAAGGTAGTTCTTCATCGCTGATCATCTCATCTTCACATTCGTCTGAATGATTGACTTCATCCTTAATCTCTTCCGGTATCGTTGACTCTTCGATCTTTTGTGGTACACCACACCCCACAAGAAGAATCAGGATGACAAACCATTTTGTTAACACCATAGATACCCCCTATGTTTTTTATACACTAAACTTACCACAGAAAAAAAGATATGTCAAAATGGCCAGTTGGCCCTTTCATTACGATGGATTGATTTGTAGAAAATGCTCGATGATTGCATATGCCTGATCCACAAGCTCTTTACTTTCAAACTCAGCAGCCATACGAATAATCGGCTCTGTACCGGAGAAGCGCACAATCAGCCAGCCACCGGACTGAAAATAGATCTTGCAGCCATCCTCATAGGAAACCTTGTCTATCGGCCATGGAAACTCAGGCAGTTCTTTATTTTCCAATAGGATGCGATAAATATCATCCTTCTTTTCCTGATACAAATGGAAATCCTTATCCACATACACAAAGCGACCAAAACGCTCTTCAATGATGTGTTGGATCTCGGAGATACTCCGCTTCATTTTGGCAACCATCTCCACAAGGAGTGCAGCCGCATAAATCCCATCCTTACCGGAGATATGCCCTACGATGGTCAAACCACCACTGGACTCTCCTCCGATGATTGCTTCTGTTTCAGCCATTTTCGATGAGATGTGTTTAAATCCAACAGGAACTTCATGGCACTTCTGACCATAATGTTGGGCAATCTTATCCAACAGATGGGTCGTGCTATTGTTACGCACGACATCACCGCGCCAACCCTTGGTCTCCAACAGGTAATAGTATAACAATACGAGAATCTGATTGGGATGAATAAAGTGACCCTGATCATCAATGATACCAATGCGGTCCGCATCACCATCCGTTGCAATACCAAAATCACACTTAAGATCAAGTACCGCCTGTTTTAGTTTGGATAAGGCAGCACTGTTGGGTGTCGGTAATTTCCCACCAAACAACGTATCATGACGCTCATTGATGACCGTCAGATCACATCTTACGGTTGAAAGAATGGTTCGTAGTGAAGTTTGACTGACACCATACATCGGATCAAGCACAACTTTAAGACGGGCATCCCGAATGGCCGTCTGATCAATCTGTTCTAAAATACTGTCAATATACTCATTGAACAAGTCAATGTATGTAATCCGTGACTGCTCAACATACTGATCAAATAAGTAAGGCGGTTGAACCACTTCCACTTGATTCGCTAACTCCTGTAATCTGGAAGTCACAGACACATCCGCATCCTTACCCCCTTTGGTAAAAACCTTAATTCCATTGTAAAGATGTGGATTATGGGATGCCGTGATAGCCATACCATAATCAAGTTTCAGATAATCCACGGTATACATAATCAGCGGTGTCGGTTTGGATTTATTTGTGAAGTACACATGAATTCCTTCCGAAACCAGAACTTCACTTGCCCACATCGCAGCTTCCTTGGATAAAAACCGGCGATCATACCCCATGCAGATTTCAGGTTTTGCCCCATCTTCAAGCATCATCACAGCTAAAGCCTTGGCAACCTTCTGTACATTTGCTTTTGTAAACTGATCCCCAATGATTTCTCTCCATCCCCCGGTTCCAAATTTAATCATAATCCACTCTCCTTTAACACTCGATTTCAAGCATCGAGTAAACATTTCGAACACGTCCGGCACATGTATCAAAGGTGGCACTTGGAACATTCAGTTCCACAAACCCCATCGGATCCACATAGGCCAGAAAACTACTGGCTCCACCATCCACATTCATCACTTTATCGATCGTTGGCACCATATCTTTGATAATAAGGCACATATGCCGATAATTGGCACCGATGGAAAATTGGCTTCGCCCCGAAAATACAAAGACACACAGTTTTTTATCCTTTGTTAGGCCAATCGCGGTTCTTGGATGGATCGAAAGATTCTGAATGTCCGACTCCTGTGTCATAATCGAAAGTGGGGTTTTCCACCCTTCCACTTCGATGGACTCTTCATATACCATCTCTCCATGATCCATCAGCAGTAAGCCACCACCAATCATTAAATCCACCGGAGGTAGGTTTAACAGTTGCAACTGATACGACCAGCCTGTGATATCCACATAACCCTGATCATCCACATCACAATCTGACACCAATTGCCTGGCAAGCTGACTTTCAGGATCGATCGACACCACAACACCAATGCTTGGTAAAAGCACATCCCCAAACCGGGCAGCCACTAGATCCTCTTTGACAATGACTAGATTCAACCGATCATGGCCAACCACAAAGCTGTTCACCTCATCGTGTACATAATCCATCGGCGTCATCACATAGACTACCTGCTGGTCATCGGTACTCACATAAAATGTCTTCTGGTTGATCGTAAGCAACCCTTCCTT
>DOKQ01000161.1 GCA_003510215.1 Erysipelotrichaceae bacterium | reverse complement strand
CTGAACCAACAATCGCAACTTTCCCCTTAGCTACCGGAGTAATCGTTGATTTAACCTGCGCCAGATCGCCTACAAAGCGCTCCAGACGGCCAATGGCTACCGGTTCATTCCGAATCCCCATAACACACGTTTTCTCACACTGAACTTCCTGCGGACACACACGACCACAAATGGAAGGAAAACAGTTGGTCTCATAAATAATTTCTGCGGCTTTATTGATATCTTTATCCAAAATCGCCTGTATAAACTCAGGAATACTCACATTCACTGGACAGCTTGTGACACATGGCTTGTGCTTACACTGCAAACAGCGTTCAGCTTCCCTCAACGCCTCTTCCCATGTATATCCTAAAGCCACTTCAGAAAAATTATTCTGACGAACTATCGGATCTTGCATAGGCATTGGATTTTTAGTCTTTTGCATGAGCAACCTCCTCGTCAAGTCGACATTGATGAGCTTCAATTTCCCTATAGGAACGATTACGAACAATCAGTTCGTCAAAATCAACCTGATGTCCATCAAATTCCGGACCATCCACACACGCAAACTTGACTTTTCCATCGACAGTGACACGGCATCCGCCACACATACCCGTACCATCAATCATGATAGGATTCAATGATACGATTGTTTTAATACCATACGGTCTGGAAACATCACTGACAGCTTTCATCATAGGAAGCGGACCAATCGCCACAATCGCATCGATGGACGCCGACTCAATCAGTTCTTTTAATACCTCAGTCACAAATCCCTGACGGCCATAACTGCCATCATCCGTAGTCATGGTTAACGTTGTACTAACCTTACGCATATCTTCTTCAAGAAAGATCAGTTCTTTACTGCGAAATCCGGCAATAAAATCCACGTGTCTGCCCATTTCGAATTGACTTTTGGCAAATGGATAGGCAATCGCACATCCAACACCACCACCCACAACGGCTACTCGTTGGATATCGGGTAGTTCAATCGGTGATCCCAATGGACCCACAACATCCAAAATGTCATCCCCTACATTCATTTCAGCAAGTTTTCGGGTGCTGCGACCAATGGTTTGAAAAATAATCCGAATACTATTTGCTTGTATGTCCTTATCCGCAATAGTTAAAGGAAATCGTTCACCCTGATCATCGATGCGAAGCATAATAAAATGGCCTGCCTGAGCCTTTTTTGCAATCCGCTCAGAAGCAATATCCATCAGTACAATGGTCGGATGCAAGTATTCTTTTGAAAGTATCTTAGCCATAGTTTCTCCTTAAATTATTTTTGTTGATCCGATGCTACGCAGATTCAGTATCACAACAGCATCAGCCCCAAATACACCTTCCATCACTTCCTGAATCTGATTTACTTTAACCTGCGGAACAAATGCAAGAATTGAACCAGCCAGTCCACCGCCATGAACACGATAGGCACCTTCTGTCTTTAATATCGCTTCCACAAGCGCTAAAGCCAATGCCAACGGCTGCTCATCAACCGCTCCGGAAGTAATCACATTCTGAAGATACATGAAGCTTGATCTTCCAGACTCATTGACTAGGTCAAGAAACTGTTGAAAGTTGCGCTGATTTAATGCCTGTGCCTGAAGTTTTGCCCGCTCTGTTTCTTTTAAAAAATGATAACTGCGCAAAAGAGCCCGATCACTCACCTTATGTCGAAGTGAAGCACAATGCTTAAGAAACTGATCTAATGTAACTCGACTCAATACCTGCTCACCTAAAAGAGCAGCAACCTCTTTCATCTCTTTTGGCATATATCCATATTCATCTGATAATCCCGCATGCGAACCTTTGGTATCAATCAGCACAAGCTTTAAATGTGACTCATCGAATGATACATCTATTTTTTCCACAACAGGGACAGCTGGATCATAGAAATCAATGGATACAAACCCACCCACCGATGCAGCCATCTGATCCATCAGACCACACGGCTTATTAAAATAGACATTTTCAGCAAACTGACCAATCTGAGCAATCTCTATCGCTGTAAAAAGCTGTTCAGCAAAGACATGATTGAAAATGGTACCTATAAGCACTTCAAATGCGGCTGAAGAAGACATTCCCGAACCGGTAGCTACCTGTGAATCCATCATGATATCTAAACCGGAAATCGTTGCCTTTTCACTCATCTTATGTGCAATTCCACGAATAAGCGCAGAAGAAGTATAATATTCATCGCTCGAAACACGCAAATCATCAAGTTTACATTCAATCATCCCAAATCCTGTTGAATAGACAGAAACCACAGGCAAACTCGATGTTTTGACAAAGGCAATCAGATCCTTGTCAATGGCAGCAGCAAGAACCCGTCCATACTGATGATCTGTATGATTCCCACCAATTTCACAGCGCCCCGAAGTAGAAAAGACATGGATTTCATCCTCAGTTGAAACATGAAACTTCTCAACAAAGGCATCAAAGACGTGCTTATAACGTTTACGTTGAGCTTCAATGTCTTTATATGCACATCCCTTCACCGATTCAACAAATGCATCTGTATCAAGCCAGGTATACAACTCGTGCTTTCTCATTGCTTCCTCCCATTACATTCATAAATAATCGTTCTAGAAAATGGATTTTCAATATCAATCCAAGGTGCTGATGCTGGATCAATATTCACTGCATTCGGAAGCGATTGAGCCTCAAAACATATCCCATCTCTTTTTGAAATCACTTTTCCATACCCATTGTGATCGCATCCATCCAGATAGTTCCCAGTATACACATGAATGCCAGGTGCATCTGTATAGACATTGATTTCAACCGCATCTCCTAAAAGTGTGGCTGCTTTTCGAAGACCTTCTCCATCAATCGGAAAATGGTGATCAATCCCCAAAGCTAAGCTTAACTGAGGATGATTCTTTCCAAGTACATCAATTAATCGAATGGGAGTACGCAAATCAAAGGGTGTGTCTGTTACATCAATTTGCTTAGCCGTAGTACAACCTGTTTCATCCACCTCATAAAATGATGAACCATTGACATACACCTGCTGATCTTCAATGTTTCCTGAGAAGTTTGCATTGAAATAGGCATGATTTGTCAGATTCATGATACTTTTCTGATTAGAAGAAGCTGAAAGTTCAATGATGCACTGATTTGAATGTAGGCGATACTTCACCTGAATCTTCGCATTTCCCGGATAACCATCATCTGTTTCAAAGACTTCAGTGGTCAAAGTAACTGAATCACGGGTCACTTCTTTGACATCAAAAACTTTTCGATGCAATCCATTTGATCCGCCATGAAGATGATGAATACCATTATTTACTTCAAGTTGAATGGGTTTTCCATCCAACGTAAACTTTCCAAAAGCAATCCGATTAGCACACCGGCCCACTGTTGCTCCAAAATACTTGTCATTGGTTGCGATGTCATGTTGTCGTTTGACACTCACGAGAATGTCTTTACTAAGATACTTGTCAACCAGTGAAATCAGCGACGCTCCGATGGGAGATACCTCCATCACAAGTTGATCATTATGTATAATTATTGGACGTATCATAGTTGTTCTCCTTTTTGATGTACTGCTTAGCGAACTAACTTGGTAAACGCTGCTTTGGCAGCCTGCTGCTCCGCCTTTTTCTTGCTATTGCCCTTCCCTTTACCCAAAATGATGCTATCGAGTTTAACGACCACTTCAAACTCCGGCTGATTGGAAGGACCATGCTGGCGAACAACTTCATAAACCACGGTTTTTCGAGTATCTGATTGAACAAACTCCTGAAGACGGGTCTTAAAATCTGTGATTTCAAGTTGTTTGATGTCTTTGAGTTGAGGAGAAATGACTTCCTGACAGATAACATCTACTGCCTCCATACCACACTGAATGTACAATGCCCCAAGAAAGGCTTCAAATAGATTGGCTAAAATAGAATCACGGTCCCGTCCACCACTCTTCTCCTCACCAACGCCTAACTTAAGAAACTGTTTGAGTTGTAGCTGACGTGTATAAGCAGCAAGTGATTCCTCACACACCAGCTGAGCACGAATGGTTGTCATTTGCCCTTCCTTTAATCTCGGCTTTACCTGATACAACCGATGAGAAACCCAAAGTTCAAGAACAGCATCACCCATAAACTCAAGACGTTCATTATCATGTTTCTCACTTCGGTTTTCATTAACAAACGACGTATGAACAAAGGCCCTTTCCAACAAGAAACTAGATTGACACTCGATCCCTTTGGAGGCTAGAAATTCAATGATACTCATTCAAATTCCCTCTTCATTTTCTCGATAACCTGAGCCTCAACAATCTGATAAGCCTGACGAATGGCATGATAGAAAGCCTCCTGATCGGATGATCCATGGGCTTTGATGATTGGGTGATGAACACCCGCAAGCATCGCGCCACCATGTTTGCGATAGTCATAGCGATCTTTCTTGATACTAAGTGATTTTTTGATCAACAGCCCACCAATTTTGGTAAGGAATGTCGACATAATCGCCTCTTTAATGAGCTGACCAAAAGCACTAACCGTTCCTTCAACGGTTTTTAGTGCAATATTTCCACTAAATCCATCCGTAACAATGACATCGACGTTTCCACTTAACAGATCTCGACCCTCCAAATTGCCAACGAAATTCAGTTGACTTAATGCTTTGATTTTCTTGAAAGCTTCCTGATGAAGTTCATCACCTTTTTTCTGCTCGGAGCCAATGTTCAAAAGACCAACGGTTGGTTGGTTAATATGATTCATGGATTTTGCGTAAATGTGCCCAAGAATGGCAAACTGAGCAAGCTGGTCTGGTGTATTGGACGAATTTGCTCCCATATCACAAAAGACAGAAACGGTTTGCTTTGCGTTGGGTATGTTGGCAAGCAAAGCAGGACGCTCAATGGACGGTAATGGTTTTGATAGTAAAACAGCAGCACTTAGTAGCGCACCTGTCGATCCTGCGCTGATAACTGCATCCGTTTTGTTTGCGATACAATCTTCAACCGCAACCACCATACTGGCATCTTTTTTTCGGCGAATCGCCATCGGACCATCTTCCATTTCCATCACCTGACTGGTTTTGACCCATGTAAGTCTTTGATGATGTATCATAGGTTCGTCACTACCGTAAACAACGATATCCACTGGATAATCGTTTAAAAATCGCACAACCGCTTTCAGCAGTTCTGAGGGTCCTAAATCGGATCCCATCAAGTCAATTCCTAATTTCATGTGTACTCTCCCTTATAGTTTCATTATACACTATCATTCAAAAAATGTTTCACTATTTTCCTGATTTAATACCCAGTTGACATACTGAACATCCTCAATGTTTTCACTATAGACAATCTTATAGGCATCTTCCTTTGCAATGGTCAAGATGTGCTGATCATTGACGATATCCCCCATCATAAACTGAGGCAATCCACTCTGTTTGATACCAAGCAAATCACCTGGTCCACGCAAGGCAAGATCCTGCATGGAAATATGAAAGCCATTGTCACTATCAACCAGTGTCTGAAGTCGGGTTAAACTTAAAGGGTCACTTGAAGAAGTTAGCAGATAGCAATAGGCTTGCGACTGGTTACGACCAATTCGTCCACGCAACTGATGCAACTGCAAAAGACCAAAACGGTGAGCATCATAGATAATCATGATATTGGCCTGTTTGACATCCACACCAACTTCAATCACTGTTGTAGATACCAAAACATCAATGTTTCCTGCAGAAAACTGATTCATAATGGCTTCTTTTTCTGTTGCTTTCAGTTGACCATGCAAAGCTTCAATTCGCCACAAATGGCCCATCGCCGCTTTGAGCGAAGCCGCAATGGTCGTTACACTTTTAACATTGAGTGCATCGCTTTCGACAATGGTTGGACAAACCACATAAATCTGATTCTTAGCCTGTACCAGGTCAATCAGTGTATCCAGAATGGACCGGATGCTATTCTCTTTAATGAGTGTGGTTACAATTTTTTTTCGTCCAGAAGGCATGGTTTCGATGGTACTAACATCCATATCCGCAAATAGTGTGGAAGCTAGTGTTCGAGGGATCGGTGTTGCACTCATCATCAGAACATCGACAGATGTTCCCTTTTCATAGAGCATCTGACGTTGCCTTACGCCAAAACGATGTTGCTCATCCACAATGACTAGGCCTAAATCACTGAAAAAAATACGGTCCTGAAAAATAGAATGGGTTCCGATAAGAATATCAACCTGTTTCTTCTTGCAACGTTCAATCACATCTAATTGAACTGAGTTGGGCATGGAAGCATACAAACCTTCGATAACGACATCCACATTCTTAAAGAACTGTTTAAAGGATTTCAGGTGCTGCGTTGCCAGCAATTCGGTTGGGGCCAATATCGCAACCTGTTTACTGCCTAGGGTAACCGCATACGCTACAATCGCTGCAACTGCCGTCTTGCCACTTCCAACATCCCCCTGCAATAAGCGTGACATCCGAACATCAGAAGTCATATCAGAGATAATCTCTTGCGTAACCATTTGCTGATCAACGGTAAGTTCAAAAGGCAGATATTTTATAAATGCCTCGAGTTTGCTCTCCGATATGCTATAGGGTGTTAATTTTTTGTACATACCCATTTTCTTGCGGAGCGTGACTTCCGTCATGTACCTTAAAAACTCCTGATATTTAAATGTTCGGGTTGCTTGCAAAACTTCCTGTGGGTTTTGAGGAAAATGAAGCATTCGTATCGCCGACGATAAGGAGCTTAAGCGGTATTTCTTCCTTAAATAATCAGGTATCTGATCGGAAAATTCATCTTTACAGTTCTGGTAGGTTTTAGCTATAATTGCCCGTAAATCCCGTTGTTTGACACCTTCTTTTAAAGGATATACTGGAACAACACTTGGTTGCTGTGAAAGTGTTGTAAAAAGAACATTGGACGCTGTGATGCGTTGTGAACCATCATATCGACCTTTGACTACAACCGATGTCTTTTCATCAGGCGATTTTAACCATGGACGATTAAAAATACTCACTTTGTAATCATTGGATTCAGTCGAAAAGGTAAAGCGTGTTACCGATTGCTTACCCCGATACCGAACCGTTTGAAGTGGAGATGTGATTCTACCCTCAAGAACAATGGAACTGCCTGTCAGCAACGTATCTTCATCCGTTGCTTCATAATACTCATAGCGTAAAGGAACCAGACGGAGCATCTGATTGCTGGTTTCTTTTGAATAGAGTGTGATAATGTCTTTCTGACGGTCAGTAAATGGACGTGCCATGAGTCCTCCTTGAGAAAAAAGGGCTTAAAGCCCTTTTATTCAACACCTACTATGAAGCTATAGACAGGTTGTTTACCCTCATGAACTTCAACTTCTACATTGTATTTTGATGTAATATATTCACTGATTTCATTTGCCTCATCTTCACTGACATCATTTCCATAAATGAGAGTGACAATTTCAGCATCTGAATCAATCAGCTCATCAACCATGATTTTGGTTGCTTCGAGTCGATCTTTGATACACACGACAATTTTCTTTTCGACAATGCCCATGTACTCATTTGCCTTGATTTCTTGTCCATCGATGACGGTGTCCTTGATGGCATAAGTGACCTGCCCTGTCTTCACATGCGCAATCGCAGCAGACATTTCCTGCAAATTATCTTCATAGGAAACTTCTGGATTAAACATGATGCAAGCAGACAATCCCTGTGGAATGCTCTTGGTGATCAGTACATGTACGTTTTGCTCTTCACAAACCGACTCTGCCTGTTGGGCAGCCAAAACGATATTGGAGTTATTTGGAAGTACAAAGATGTGTTCAGCATTCAATGACTGAATCGCAGCAACGAAGTCTTCGGTTGATGGATTCATCGTTTGTCCACCATTGATGACAATGTCAGCACGCAGTTCTTCAAACATGGTTTTGATCCCATCGCCTGCCGCTACTGCCACAATGGCATATTTCTTGCGAGGTGCTGCAGGTTTTTCAGAAGTGCCATGTCCATGACTTCCTTCAAGAATCGCCGCATGTTGTTCCTGCATGTTTTCAATTTTTAGTTTAACAAATTCTCCATAACGCTGCGCCAGGTTCAATGCATCCCCCGGTGTCAGTGTATGAATATGTACCTTAACAATATCTTCATCCTGAACCACAACAATCGAATCACCCAGACGGGATAATCCTTTTTTAAGTTTGTCTTCAGAGAAGAAATCCATTTTCTCAGGTTCAATACGGATAATAAACTCTGTGCAATAGCCAAATTCATCATTTTCCATGGACAATTGAGCACTGCCACCGTGTTCAACGGTTTCGACCGCTGCCACTGGAGAGCCAATCAGCGAATATCTGAAACCCTCAAAGATGACAACGAGTCCAGCACCACCGCTATCCACAACACCGACTTCCTTTAAAACTGGCAGTAACTCAGGTGTATTTTGAAGTGATACGTGCGCTTCCTTGATTAAATAATCCATGTATGTAATAACATCAATCTCAGGATTTTCAATCGCAAACTTCTGTGCATAGCAAGCAGATTCGCGAAGCACAGTTAATATCGTCCCCTCTACAGGACGCATGACAGCTTTGTATGCAATTTCGCTCCCCTTAACGAATGCATGTGCCATATCAAGTGCTGTCACAAATGGTTTCCCATCAATGCTTTGATAGAAACCACGGAAGATTTGAGAAAGGATGACGCCTGAATTTCCGCGTGCACCCATAAGTAAGCCCTTCGAAAGCCCCTTAGCGATATCACCTACATGATCACTATGGATATTAAGTGAGTCTTTGACCCCCGAAGAAAAAGTTAAATGCATGTTGGTTCCAGTATCACCGTCCGGAACGGGGAATACGTTTAAAGCATCAATTTCGTGATGTCGATTTGATAAGTGGTTTGCACCACTTTCAATCATGGCTTTAAACTGTTTTCCATCCAATTTACTTAAAGCCATTGAATTAACCAATCACTTTCACACCTTGAACATAAACGTTGATTTTATCAAAATCCTGTTCTAAGGTCTTTTCTAACATGTATTTAACTTTTTTCTGTACTTCACTGACGACTTCGGTAATTTTCACTCCAAAACTTATCACAATGTACAAGTCCAGCTCATAACCTTCTTCGCCCTTGCGAACGACGACGCCCCGCGAGTAGTTTTCTTTTTTAAGTAGCTCTGCCAATCCATCTTTCAAGATTTTTTGGGAAGCCATTCCAACAACACCATAGCACTCTGAAACAACACCACCCGCTAAGGTAGCGATAGCTTCTTCAGAAATATTGATATTGCCTAAATTTGTTGTTCTTTCAATTCCCATAAGGATCCTCCTATTCAGTTGCCTAATCATTATAACAGAAATTCATTGAACGTCAAAGTATTCAATCATTTCCATCACATGGGACACTGCTTGCGGCCCGTGTGAGTGCATCCAACCAGATGCATTTATTCTCTGGTTTCAGATGATTTAGGATCAAACGATACTCATTCATCAACTCAATACCTGCAAAATCGGTATAGACGCGATTTCCATCATCCAAAAGAAGCATGATCATTGCATCATCATAGGATACGGAAGTACGGTGAATTTCTGATATATACATCATAACACCATCATGAACCTTTTCAAATGATTTCGCTAGTTTTTCCTGCAAAACGGCGTCCTCAAAGCCGACAATCAATGTGTTGGCTCGAAGATAAAGGTTGAGTGACTCCTGATCCATCGTTTGACCGTTTTGAAGCAAGACATGCTGTGAATTCTGAAGTTGTCCAAGTATGCGATGCTCTTCGATGGAAATCAGTACCATCGTCCCCTTAGTCATTACTTTTGCCTTACGGATAAGTGGCATCTGACTCCAACGTTGCCTTTGAAAGAAATCGTGAATCAGCCAGACCCGCTGACCGGGTTTAACACCACTTCGCTCAATGATCGAAGAACTGTTAAGCGACTGATGACCACTGACGATGATATCAGATACGCGAGTGTAGGATGAGACATCCACTTGATGAAGAGCCACTGTAGTACTGGCAATCAGTGACAGGATAAAAAACCGCCACATGTAAATGCGAAGCAGTTTCTGTCTTTTTTGGCGTTTACGCGCCTTAAGACTTTCAGTAACTGAACTTATTGCATCTTTTTGTTCCAATTGAATCGCTCCACTTCCAGAATCAGTTCTCGACCACACGTAGCCAAGACCTTACTTTTTACTTCTTCAATTAATTGTAGCATATCCATTGCACTCGCATCGTCCACATTCACTAGAAAATTGCTGTGCTTCAACGAAACCTGTGCTCCACCGACACGCAATCCTTTGCATCCGGCTTCTTCGATACATTTCCACGCACTCAGATCTTCAAAATTACGGAATGTACTTCCTGCACTTGGAAACTCCAACGGCTGTGAGCTCATTCTTCGTTGCTGACGAAGTTTAATCAGATCCATAATGTCTCGATAATTACCCTTCGAAAAGGTAAGTTTGGCTGCCAAAATGACCCAATCCGGTTGATGATGAAAAATGGAGTCCCGATAGGAAAATTTGCATTCTTCTTTGGATAGAGTAAGAAGTCCTTTCGGAGTGCTTACTAAAACTTCACTGATATGATCAGCCATACACTGATGATAAGCTCCAGCATTATTGGCGATTGCACCACCCATAGTCGCAGGAATACCACTCGCCCACTCAAATCCAGCCAGGTGAACTTTAGCCAACGCAAAAGCTAGGGAAACTACCGAGGCGCCTGCCTCAACCCAAACACTTTCATTTATGACATAGTGATGATGGACTTTGCGGTCAAGACGAATGATGCAGCCTTCATAGCGATCATCACTACATAAAAGATTGCTACCCTTTCCAATGACTTTGTATGGAATCTGCTTACTCAGCAGATACTGATGAGCACTGAAAAGGGCTGTAAGACTAGACACATGAAGCATCATGGCTGCTTCACCACCTAAACGCAGTGTTGTACAATGTTTTAAGGGTACATCTGTGTATACTTCCCCAAATTCTTTAAGTCTTTCTACAATATTCATGATTTCACCATGTCTTCTACCCATGCCATCATTTCTTCAATGGCGTGAGGCTTAGCCAGCTTTCTGGCATTGATACTCATTTGCTCCATAACTTGTGGATGATACACAAGTGATTCAATCTTATCTTTAAGGGTTTGTGCATCTAAGTCCTTTTCTTCCAGCATCATCGATGCATGACTTTGCTCAAGAACCAAGGCATTGTGACGCTGATGATCATTCGGCACAAATGGACTTGGAATCAGAATGGAAGGCACGCCCATCGCCAACATTTCCGCCGCTGAAGTTGCACCAGCTCGTGCCACCATGACATCCACATATGGCAATAAATCAATCTGCTCAACATAATCGATGACATGCACAGTAGACGAAGTGGAAAACTTCCTAATCATGGAATCATAAAACCGACGACCTAAAACAATAACATATTGGATGTCGGTCGAATGTTCGACCAACTTGGAAAACTCAATCAAAATCTCATTGACACTGAGTGAACCCAGTGACCCCATGACGATAAGTACCAGTGGTTTTGATTCTTCAAGTTTCAATTGATTTAATATATCCGGGTTTTTCTTGTTTTCTGAAGCAATCGTCGCCCGAGGATTGCCAATAAATCTGGATTTAATACGAAACAGGGACTCTGTGGTCGGGTAGCACGTGACAACCCCTTTGGCAAAGGACTGAAGTTTTAGATTCGCTTTACCAGGAATTGCATTCTGCTCATGAAGTAAGACTGGGATGTTTAGAAGATAGCTTGCGATTACTACAGGAGCAGTGACAAAACCACCAAATCCAATCACAATATCTGGTTTTTCCTTTAGTAAAATACCTAACGACTGAACAATCGAAAATACCTGTAATCCGATGCGATACAGTTTTTGGACTGGATTACCTGTAATGCTCTTTGCTGAAATGCCACGGAAAGCAATTCCATGTTTTTTCGTTAAAGCACCTTCCATGTTCGTTGCATTTCCAACATAGATGACTTCCCAATCACGTTTTAGGCAAGCTTCACCAAAGGCAATGGCAGGATAGATATGACCGCCAGTACCTCCGGCGCTTAAACAAACTTTCATAAAAAAACCTCCGTTGTCATTATATCATAAAATGTTTGACGAATTATGATAAAATAGTGAGGAATAGGAGGTGTGAAGATGCGTATAAAAGCATTAATTTTAGATCATGATGATACGGTTGTTGCTTCAAGTGAGGCCATACATTATCCATCTTTTCTGGAAACACTACGTGTTCTACGCCCACACGATGTACCCTGTACTTTTGAAGAATTTACATCCATGTGTTTTCATCATGGATTTTTAGGACTATGCAAAGATATCTACAAGTTCAATAATGAGGAAATGGAAGTTGAGTATCAGATTTGGAAACATAATACATCCAAGACCATCCCTCCCTTTTATCCTCAGATGGCACAACTCCTTACCGAATTTAAAGCCATGGGAGGATTGATTGCAGTGGTATCCCACTCCGAAAGCAAGGAAATCTCCAGGGATTATTTATCCCACGTCGGGTTTGTGCCAGATCAGATCTATGGTTACGATCAAAACGAAGCGATGCGAAAACCAAATCCCGCGCCATTACTTCATTTTATGAACCGATATCAGTTACAAAACGAGGACGTTATGGTCGTAGATGATATGAAAGATGGCTTTTTTATGGCCAAAGCCTGTGGTGTTGCCTTTGCGGCTGCCGGATGGTCCATGCAGCTTGAAGATATGAAACGCTTCTTTTTAGATCATGCAGATTACTTTCTCGTTGAGCCAAATCAATTATGGAGTATAATAGAAAAAGACCTCACGGTCTTATAATTTCGTAGGGCCAATCCAAGATACCGCCCACATCATAGATTTCAGTATAGCCTAACTTTTGCAAAAGCAAAGCTGCCTGATTGGAACGGTTGCCACTACGGCAGATGATTAGAATCGGCGTATCTTTCGTTGACACAATGGTTGCAATCGATGCTTCAAGGGTGTCCAGTGGAAGCAAAACGGAGCCTTCCGCGTACCCTGTCTGATATTCCTCGTATGTGCGAACATCAATGAAGACAAGGTTCGATACTGAGTCAATAAGTTCCATGGCTTTCTGTGGTGTCACTTTGGTAATAGTCTGACTTGTAGCACTTGTGCATCCAGCCAAAATCAGGACAATCATCAAACTAACAATAAAATACTTTCTCATCGAACCACTCCATAACGCCACATGGCAATACCACCAATATCATACACTTGAGAATATCCCATCGCAGCCAACAGGCGTGTTGCGGCTGATGAGCGAGACCCACTGTAGCAGATGATAAACATCTTGGCATCTTTCTTTGGTAGTTTGCGGGAAGCAAGAGATTCCAGTTGATCCAGCGGTAAGTTAATACTGTTGGCAATATGCCCTTCTCTATATTCTTCCACAGTTCGCACATCAATGACTTTAATGGAAGGATCTTCCGTAAGCATCTTCTGAGCATCCGATTGTGAGAGATGATTTGCGGGTTGTCTGAAAAAATTGAACATAGTTTACCTCTTTCTGAAAGGAGTTTTTAGGATGAAACCCCAAGAAAACCAGCTTTTTAGTTATTTTCCTGATTTGCGTCAGTTAAGCAAGGAGCATCGACAGCTCATACTTTCAACATGTACCTACAAATCATTCGCTAAAGATGAAACCCTAATGCAAGGCGGGAAAGCCTGCAATGGGTTAATCTCGATTGTCAGTGGTCAGTTAAGGGCTTATATTCAGTCCCCTAACGGCAAGGAAGTTACTTTATATCGACTCTTGCCTTATGACATTTGTGTGATGACAGCATCCTGTCTTCTTCATAATATGCAATTTGATATTCACTTAAGTGCCGAAAGCACCACCCAAGTGCTTCTTATTCCTACATCTACCATTGAAAAGGTAAACGAAGTTGATCCAATTTTCAAACAGTTTACCCTGGATCTGATGACCCAGCGCTTTTCCGATGTGATGTGGGTGATGGAGCAAATCGCTTTTTCAGCCATGCCTGCACGAATTGCCTATTTTCTGATGGACAACTATCAGCAGAAACAACAGCAAACCCTACTGTTCACTCATGATTTTATCGCAAAGGAACTCGGTTCTGCACGTGAAGTGATTAGCCGTTTACTCAAATACATGGAGCAGGAAGGCCTGATTGAAGTGGGCCGCGGTAAAATTACCATTAAAGATCCAAATAGGCTCTCAAAGCTTTCGGATGAACTACTTTAACAGTCCTAGAATTGCTCCTTCATTACCAAACCCTACCTTTTTCTTATAGAGTTTTCCACCCTTAAATGTCATGATGGTTGGAATACTCATAACATCATACTGTTGTGCCAAGTATGGAAAGCGATCCACATCCAGTTTAACAACCTTGATTTCAGGATGTTCACTAGATATTTTTTCCATCACACCAGCGATCATTTTACATGGGCCGCACCAGTCTGCATAGAAATCGACGATGACCGGACGGTCACTCTGCAATACTTCTGTATCAAAATTGTCTTCATTTACTTGTATTAGTTTCATACGTTTACCTCTTGATTCCTACGATAGTTTATACGAAAAAAAGCCCGGTGTCTGTGAGATTATCACACATCGGGCTTTAGATTTCAAATAGTGAATCGTTGAATGGAATTTTCAAATGTTCATAGGCTTTGGATGTAGCCACACGACCTCGAGCGGTTCGATTAATAAAGCCCAATTGCAGTAAATACGGCTCATAAACGTCTTCCAGGGTCATTGGTTCTTCCGAAATGGAGCTGGCAAGTGCTTCAAGTCCAACAGGACCGCCTTTAAATCGTTCGATAATTCCTTTAAGATAGCGGATATCAACTTCATCTAACCCCAATGCATCCACTTTAAGCCGATCAAGCGCATGCTGAGTGATGGTTAGGTCGATGACATTGTCATTGAATACCTGGGCAAAGTCCCGAACCCGGCGAAACAGCCGATTGGCAATCCGGGGTGTACCCCGTGAACGTTTTGCAATTTCAATCACAGCTTCTTTTGTAATTTCGGTTTCCAGTACTTTTGAGGTTCGTTTGACAATCGAAGCCAATTCATCCTGAGTGTAATATTCAAGTTTTGAAACAATACCAAATCGATCACGTAGAGGTGCCGTCAAATCTCCTGCTCGTGTCGTTGCACCAACAAGTGTAAATGGTGGTAAATCCAGACGAATCGATCGGGTCGTAGCATCCTTGCCTACCACTACATCAATCACAAAGTCTTCCATCGCCGGATAAAGTACCTCTTCCACGGCTTTGGGAATTCGGTGAATCTCATCAATGAACAAAACATCGCCCGGTTCCAGTGAGCTTAAAATTGCAGCAAGATCACCCCCACGTTCAATGGAAGGCCCGCTCGCTACCCGAATCTGCCCACCCATTTCATTGGACATAATATGTGCCAGAGTGGTCTTACCTAATCCTGGAGGACCATAAAGCAGAATGTGATCGAGCGCTTCGTTTCGACCGATAGCCGCCTGAATGAACACCCGAAGGTTTTCCTTCAATGCATGCTGACCGATGTATTCATCGAGTGATTGTGGACGTAATGATAGTTCTTCATCCTGATTCGCCCACTCTGCACTTAATATCCGTTCCATTAAAAGCCTCCCTTACGAGTTAAAATCCATTTTAACGACAATTTAATGCATTCATCCAAAGGTTTATCCAAATGATGCATCAGCTCCTTATCCAACCCATTGAGTTCGTTGGCTTTATACCCAAGCGACTTCAACGCTGTCAACACATCCTGAAGCAGCGGATGACCTTCTACCTTCTTGTTTGATGTCTCAACCAGTTTCCCCTTTAAATCCAGAACAATTTGGGAAGCAGTTTTTGGCCCAATCCCCGGCATAGAACGAAGGTAATTGACATTTTGGCTTTCAATAGCCCCCACAAGCTGAGAATAGGAAGACGCGTTCATCATGGTTAAGGCTGTTTTAGGCCCTAACCCTTTTACTGAGATTAATTGCTGAAAAAGCACCAGTTCATCCTGAGAGAAGAAACCAAAAAGCTGCTGATCATCTTCACGAATATGATGGTGTGTAAACAGTAGAAGATCCTGTTCCATCTTCAATTGATTTTTATGAGCGGTAAAGATTCGATAGCCAACCCCGCCACTGGTAGACAGGATCACCCAATCAAGTCCATACGAGAATACTTTGCCTTTTATAAATGCGATCATGTTATCACCTTGCACAATTATAACAAAGTGTACAAAAAAAAGATATCCTTTGACGGATATCTACTCTACAAATACAAACGTTGAATCACAGAGTGCGATGATGTCACCATCTTTGGCTCCTGCTTCACGAAGTGCCTCATCGACACCCCATTTGCGAAGCTGCATAGCCCAACGCATAACTGCTTCATCACTTTGAAGATCTGCCTGCTGATATCGTTTCTCAATGATATCGCCCACAAGTCTAAATTGACCATCCCCAACTTTTCGAACTTCAAAAATCGGTTCTTCCTTCACAAAGGTATATACTTTACGATCTTCCGTAATTTCACCCAATGTAAATTCTGGCGTAACTTCAAGTAAATCTGCAACACGATATAAGACACGATCCAAACCTTCTGTAATTAACGTAATCGCTTCAAATACTTCCACATCCGGATAAGTCTTTTTAAATCGCTCAAGATTTTCCGGAGCATCTTCTAAATCCATTTTATTGGCAACAACGACCATCGGACGTTCCATCAGTCGGTACTGATACTGACGAAGTTCTTCATTTATGACGGTGAAGTCTTCCACAGGATCACGTCCATCGGCTCCACCCATATCGATGACATGGATAATTACACGACAACGTTCAATATGACGTAGAAACTGATGACCAAGTCCTTTGCCCTGATGAGCTCCTTCAATAAGACCTGGCAAGTCTGCCAAAACAAATGAACGTCCATCGCTTACGCCTACAACCCCAAGATTTGGTACGAGTGTCGTGAAGTGATAATCCGCAATTTCCGGACGTGCCTTGGAAACCACGGATAAAAACGTGGATTTTCCAACAGATGGAAATCCGACAAGACCTGCATCCGCAAGTAGTTTAAGTTCAACCATGACTTCCTTTTCTTCACCAAAAGCTCCTTTTTCAGCAAAGTCTGGTGCTGGGTTGCGTGATGTAGCAAAATGCCAGTTACCGCGACCGCCTTTACCGCCTCCGGCAATGACTGCGCGCTGACCAGGCAGCGTCAGATCAGCGATTAGAGCCTGTGTTTCTGCATCCTTGACAATGGTTCCAGGAGGGACAGCTAAGACTAAATCCTCACCGCGAGCTCCTGACATCTTCTTATTTTTCCCATTTTCACCAGAACTTGCCTTTAAATGCTTCTTATAATGCAAATCGAGTAAGGTAGATTTATGGGTATCGACTTCAAAAATGATGCTTCCGCCATTACCTCCATCACCGCCGTATGGACCTCCTAAAGGCACATATTTTTCACGACGAAATGAGACAAGTCCGTTGCCTCCATTTCCTGCTTTAATCTTTAATTTTACGCGATCGATAAACATAAAAATCGCCCCTTCCTTAAAAAAATCCCCAACCGGGGATTTTTATGCGCTTGGATATACTGAAACTTTTGTTTTGTCACGGCCTAAGCGTTCAAACTTAACAATACCGTCGATTAGTGCGAACAAGGTATCATCGCCGCCTCTGCCAACATTGGTGCCAGGATGAATCTTGGTGCCGCGTTGACGATACAAAATGGATCCAGCAGTTGCAAATTGTCCATCCGCTTTTTTCGAACCTAAGCGTTTCGAATGTGAGTCACGTCCGTTTTTGGTTGAACCTACACCCTTTTTCGACGCAAACAATTGAATGTCTAATACGTATTTCATGGCTTTACACCTCCTGTTTTTTTATCTTAATATACTTCTTGTAAGAATGCTCAATCGTCTGTAACTGATAGAGCAATGTTTTTAATATCATTTGTTGAGTTGGATGTAACGATGTCACGGAAATGTCAACAAATCCTTCATCGATAATCTCACTCGTTGTTCCTTCTGCCAATTCTACCAAGGCATTGCATCCACCAATTGTGATTGAACTAACGGCTGCACACACAAGGTCTTTCCCTCGAACATCATATTCAGCATGACCACTGACGGTCAAACGAAGAATATCCTGTGTTTTGGAATGTTTGACAAGAACGGAAATCATGTTAGGCCTCGATGGATTCAACCACTAAACGTGTGTATGGTTGACGATGACCTTGTTTACGACGGGTTGAGCCTTTTTTCGATTTGTATTTGAAGATAATAATCTTCTTGGCTTTTCCTTGTTTTTCAACTTTAGCGTTGACTTTAACACCCTTAACGTATGGTGTACCAACACGAGTTGTGCGATTTGAGTAAACTAAGACATTGTCAAAAGTTACTGTTTCGCCTTCAGCAACATCCAATTTCTCAACGAAAATGGTTTGACCTACTTCAACCTTTAATTGCTTTCCACCGGTTTCGATTACTGCGTACATTACGTGCACCTCCTTTTTCCTTTTGTGATACTAAGACTCGCCTATAAAGGTGGGTTGCCCACTTAAACCTTTAAAAGTGCGGTTGTAGTCCTAGGACGTACAACTGAGTCATATTAGCATAGTGTGAAGCTTCCGTCAATGACAAATCGCTTCGCTTTGATATTATACACGATAAACACTCAAATGTATAGTATTTTAGCCCAGTAACTGAACCAAAAATAGGATTTGCTGCCACACAATAGGCAGAAAAACGGCAGGTAACATATTCGCCACTCTCAACTTCGTTGCGTTCAGCATATTCAATCCTAAAGCTAAAATCGCCAGCGAACCAATGACTGACATCAGTGTGATGGTTGAGGCTAAAAGAAACTCACCAAAAAACATAGCCAACAGGGTTATGCTTCCTTGATAGATCAAAATGACAAACGCTGAAAACATAACACCGATTCCCATGGTAGCAGCTAAGGCAATAGCTGCAATAAAGTCCAACAGTGATTTGGCAAAGAGAATGTCATAGTTCTGATGTAAACCACTTTGAATCGAACCGACAATCGCCATTGCGCCAACCCCAAAAAGTAGACTGGAACTGACAAATCCAAGGACAAAATTTCCTTTCGATTCTTTGGTCATAAACTGATCTTTTAGGGTATTGGCAAATTGAGTTAAACGCAGATCGATATCAATCCACTCTCCCATAAGTGTCCCTAAAGCCATCATGACGATGACTAGCAAAAAATTGGTTTCTTCCATTGCCCCTTTAATTCCAAGGAAGGCAACACAAAGACCTAAAGCTCCCATAAGAGCCTGGATGTACCTTTCTTTCACTCCACGATGAACCAGTATTCCCAGCAAGCTACCCATAATGATAGCCAGCGTATTGACAAATGTTGCAATCATTCACATTCCCCTATCTTTAGACTCTTTTCAATCAACGTAGCTCTACGTTTATACCCAAATTGCAGACACATGGTTGAAACGGTTGCACGGCGACAATCTTCGACCGTTTGCATGCGCTGTAGAAACAATCCATGATGTGATGCACTGATGATTAACTCATGCAGATAATCTGCTCGAAATACTAGGTAGATACGACCCTCTTTTTTTAGATTCCTACCGATTGACTCAAAGAGATCATCGATAGTTAAGGTTGTTTGAAAACGGGCAGACTCCATCTGCGACTGTTGACTTCGAAGCTCTTTGGACGGCTGAACAAAGTACGGTGGATTACTGATAATCACATCCACTTTTTTTCCATGATAATTCTGAATTGGTGTGGCATGTAGATCCACATTTTCAAGTTTATGATAGGCCATGTTTAATTTGGCTACCTCAATGGCCTCTTCGCAAATATCAACACCAATCAACTTTTTAGGACGATATACACTGGCTTCAAGAAGCAGTGCACCATTATTGGTTCCAATATCAAGTACGACATCATTTTCCCTGATTTTCATAAACAAAGAAAGCGCATGGGTATCCGTGTTGATTCGGAAGTGGTCCTTGCGCTGATATAGTTTCAGTCGGCTATGTGGTAAGTAATCCAATGTCATTTCCATGTTGTTCACCTTAGCAGCCATTATACACCAAGAAGACAAAATTTAAAACTGTGTATCTACAGGTAAATCAACGAAAAAGCAGCTGCCTTCGGTTTCATTGGAGAAAACACCAAAATTTATCGAATGGGCAATGCATATGGATTTAGCGATAGCCAATCCCAGACCGGTGGATTGGGTACTGCGGGTAAAGTTACGATTTGACTTGTAATACCGATCCCATATGTAAGGTAAATCTGTTGGAGAAATTCCATGTCCATGATCAATAACAGATACACGAATGTTTTCCTTTTTCCGAACTGCGGAAATGATGATCAGTTTGTCCTCACCCACATGGGCAATGGCATTATTGACAAAGTTATACAGAACTTGTCCAATTTTAACTTCATCCGCGATGACGACAAAGGTTTCATCTACCTGAACATCAAAGGTAACCGATCCATTCTCACTAAATCCAGAAAACAAGGTTACGATATGGTCAATCAATGATTTCAAATGCATCGGTGCTGGAGAGACACTCAGACTGTTGGCCTGATATTGCGATAGCTGAAGCATGTCATTGACCAGACGATCAAGATGAGCGGCTTCGTGTAGGATAATATCTAGATGCTTTTCACGTTTTATCGGATCATCACCAGAAAGTTCCTTAATCATTTCCGCATAAGCCTTAATCATGGTAAGCGGTGTTTTAATATCATGTGATACATTGGCAATAAGGTCTTTTCGAAGTTCATCCATTTTACTGATTTCATTGGTTGCAAAGTTCAATGTCTGTGCAAGCTCCTTAACTTCACTATAACCTTCCGGCTCAAAGGTAACATCAATGTTCCCTGCCGCAAGTTTTCGTGCACTTTCGGTCATTTTAGCTAAGGGCTTGGCAATCCGACTGGAAATGATAATCGTAAAGAATCCGGATAATAAAAAGACAACAATCGTGACATAAATAAACTGATCCTGAAGAATCGCAATGGTGGAATCGAGTGGTTCAATGGGCGCATTCACAAACACATAGTAGTTCGCCAGATTCACCTGCACTTCCTTTCCATAGAAAATCATTTCCTGTCGGAAGTTTAGGTTTTGAAGTGTAAAGTAAAAGTCCGAAGTTCCTGCTTTTTTGGCCTCATTAATATATTGTGAAAGAAGCTCAGCATCGCCACCCCCACGAAAACGTGATAAAAAACAGTTAACTCCCAGGGTGTCCACATAGTAGACTAAGTCCTGCTGGGCATTGAATACGGTAGCACAAACATTATTGCGTACAGCTACCGAGACAATGGAATCACTGAAACGATCCTGTTGAATTCCCTGTTCAATCATGGATGCCACATAACGAATATCTTTGATTTTTGTGTTTCGATAATAGGGTTTTAAAAAGGTAATCTGAAGTATCCAGAGCAAACCTAAAATGCCCATGGTTAACACGAGCAAATAGGTCCACGTTTTAAATCGAATGCCTTTAATGTTCAGTTTCAAATTTATACCCTGTGCCACGCACTGTGACAATTAAGTGACGATAATCCTTAAGGTTATGCCGTAGCATCTTGATATGTGTGTCAACTGTACGATCATCTCCGAAATAGTTGTAATTCCATACTTTATCCAATAGAACATCTCTGGATAATGCCTGATTTTTGTGCTTGATTAAAAAGACAAGAAGATCAAATTCTTTGGGAGTCAATGGCAGTTTCTCATCATCAATGGAAACATTACGACCGTCCACATCCACTTTAAGTCCCTGATATTGAAATATTTTGCTCTCTTTACCATAGTAGCGTTCAATGACAAGTTTGATGCGAGCCATTAGCTCTTTCAAAGAGAATGGTTTGACAATATAGTCATCGATACCCAGTTCAAATCCTAGTAGCTTATCATACTCTTCAAAGCGGGCAGAAAGCATAATGACAGGTACATCCTGTTTAGCCTTGATTTGCTTGCAAGCACTAAAACCATCTAAATTTGGCATCATAATATCCAGTAGAATCAAGTCGAATTTTTCCGTTTCAATCATCTTCAATGCTTCAAGACCATCACTGGCTTGCTTTACCTGATAACCATGAGCTACCGCATATTCACTGACAACATCACGAATTCTGACTTCATCATCTACAATGAGAATTTTTGACATGATTTCACCTCAGTTCAAGTTTACTTTTAAATTGTGTTATTTATGTGAAAATCAGGACGAACCAATCATCGTCATATGACGAACGATGCAGTTCCCCTTTTCTTCGATATTTCCGGAAATCTCAACAATGTTCCCTTTGATCAGTAAATTCTGATACATCTGATACTGTCTTGGCCATAAAATACAGTCCATATTCATGCCTTCATCACCGACAGTGACAAAGGCCATCATATCTCCCTTTTTGGTTCGGGTTGCTTTAAATCGTGAAATCATCGCCACAAAAGTGACTTCATGATTCACTTGGGTTATTGCAGTCGCAATAGGCGGATACTTTTTCTTCATCTGTGCCTTCATGGAAATCAATGGATGATCCATCAAAAAGAATCCAAAAACTTCACGTTCCTTTTCATTGATAAGTCGTGGATTGTCCGCAATCGCAATAACTTGAGGAACTGAAACCAGAGACAAGTCAATTCGACTTTGCCCATTGACTTCAATACGAACCAAATCCGCATAAACGATCGCATCGTCCAGCGTTGCAATCATACTTTGACGCGATAAGCCAAACTCATCACAGGCTCCAGACCAGATTAAGGATTCAAACCATTTACCTGTAAAGCGGTGGGTACTCATTCGTGCCACAAAATCAAAGAAACTTCTAAATGCTCCTTTTGCACGTTCCTGTTCAATTAGCTGATAGGCAGCGATGCCAATTCCCTTAATGGCAATCAGCGGGAAACGAATCGCTGATTCATCAATCGTAAAGATTCGCTGACTTTTTTGAACAGATGGAGGAAGTATCGTAATATTTCGCATGCGACATTCATCAAGATATTGTGCCATCTTCCCTTCACTTCCAATGACACTGGATAAAAGCGATGCATAGAATAACAGTGGCACATTGGCCTTCAGGTAAGCCATCTGATACGAAATGAGAGCATATGCCACAGAATGTGATTTATTGAAACCGTAATTGGCAAATTTCAGGATATAATCAAATAACTCCACCGCCACATCATTTGATATATGACGGTTTAAACATCCCTGAATAAACTCATTTCGCAAAGCCTGCAGTTCCGACTCTTTTTTCTTACTGATAGCCTTTCGGAGTACATCGGCACGTCCCAGCGAGAATCCAGCAATCTGTTGCGCTATTTGCATGACCTGCTCCTGATATATCATAATGCCAAAGGTTGACTGCAAAATTGGCTTTAACTGCGGTATGAGGTAGGAAGTTGACTGCGGATTTTCTTTTGCAGCTAAAAATGCGGGTATATTTTCCATTGGACCCGGTCGAAACAAAGCAATCGTGGCCACAATATCATCAAATTCCTTGGGTTGCATTTTACGGATCAGACTCTTCATTCCATCGGATTCAAGCTGGAATACGCCCATCGTATCGCCTTTGGCAATAAGCTGATAGGTTTCTTTATCATCCAGAGGAATTTTCAGTATATCGATCGGTGGTTGCATCTGATTGACTATTTCATCAATAATTGTAAGATTTCGCAATCCGAGAAAGTCCATTTTGATTAAGCCAATCTCCTCAAGATACTCCATTGAATACTGCGTGGATACCAGTCCTTCGTCAATATAGACAATAGGTAATACTTCCTGCAGTGGTTTACCTGAAAGCACAATCCCCGCCGCATGGGTGGAGATGTGACGTGGTAAGCCTTCAAGAGCCAACGCATGCTGATAGACATTGTTTAGGATACTGGATTGCTCAAGCATTTTTTTGAAACGTACAGACTCCTTAAAGGCACTTGCAAGCGTCACCTTAGGGGCATTACCAATGGCTTTGGTTAATAGTTCAAGATCTTTTAATGGAACTCCCATCACACGTCCGACATCCTTAATCACTGCTTTTGCGGCTAAAGTATTGTATGTGATGATCGACCCAACATGCTCTTCACCATATTTTTCCTTCACATAGTCAATGACTTCCTGACGTCGTGTATCCGGAAAATCGATGTCAATATCTGGCATGGAAATGCGTTCAGGATTCAAAAAACGTTCAAACAGTAAGCCATATTCGATGGGGTCCACATGAGTAATTCCCAACACATAGGCCACAAGGCTACCGGCTGAACTCCCCCTTCCCGGACCGACATAAATGTGCTGCGTTTTAGC
>DOKQ01000107.1 GCA_003510215.1 Erysipelotrichaceae bacterium | reverse complement strand
TCTTTCGAAAGAAGACTTGGTTGCAACAGCGACGTGTTTTACGGCAAAGTCTGTTGCTGATGCGTATCGCCGGTTCATTAAACCGAAAGTAACCTTGAAACGCATCGTGGTTGGTGGCGGTGGAGCATTGAATCCAATAATACTTAAACATCTTCAAGAATACCTTTCTGATGTTGAAGTCTTAACTCAGGAAGATTTAGGTTATTCAAGTCAAGCAAAAGAAGCGATAGCTTTTGCAGTTTTAGGGAATCAAACAATCCATGGTGATTATGGGAATGTTCCAGGTGCTACCGGTGCAAGTCGCTCGGTTATTTTAGGTAACATTACTCCTAAACCAAGAAAGGACTATGATGAACATTAAATTTACATTCAAAGGAGCACTTATCCTATTTGCGGGAACATTTCTCATAAATATATTCATTCCACAGTTACTTGTGGCTATCAATGTATCTTATGACCATGCAGTTATCCTTGCAAACACGCTTCTTTCATCTGCGGTAGTTACATTCGTGTTAACTCGCATTGACGGTCAAAACCAAGGAAGAAATCACACTCTTAAAGTATATGGTTTGGTATCATTATTATTTTTAGTTGTTAGTACCTTATGGATGAGCGGTATTTTTGTCTAGCGGTTTTTCTAAAGATCATTTATGTGCATCCGTAAACTATGGTATAATGAACGAAAGAGGAACTCACATGAAACATTTAAGGTATCATGGTGTAGCAAAACAAACATTCAGGTAGTACAGGAATGCTTTTGTTGAGCGTTCTTTTTTATACCATCAGAAACAGGAGGTAACACGATGGACAAAAAAGATGAGAAGAAGTTAACGCATGTCACGGGGGCACCGGTTGCGGACAATCAGAACTCGATGACAGCAGGTCCAAGAGGACCTATGCTTTTACAGGATGTATGGTATCTCGAGAAGTTGGCTCATTTTGACCGTGAGGTCATTCCTGAGCGTCGGATGCATGCGAAAGGTTCAGGTGCATTTGGTACATTTACCGTAACCCATGATATTACCAAGTACACCAAAGCGAAGATCTTTAGTGAAGTAGGGAAGAAAACAGAAATGTTTGTCCGATTCTCGACAGTTGCGGGTGAACGCGGAGCTGCGGATGCTGAGCGCGATATCCGTGGATTTGCCATGAAGTTTTATACTGATGAAGGAAACTGGGACCTTGTAGGAAACAATACGCCTGTCTTCTTCCTGCGTGATCCATTAAAGTTTCCGGATCTGAATCATGCAGTAAAACGTGATCCGCGCACAAACATGCGCAGTGCTAAAAACAACTGGGACTTCTGGTCCAACTTACCTGAAGCTTTACATCAAGTGACCATTACAATGAGTGATCGCGGGATTCCGGTTTCGTATCGTCATATGAATGGATATGGTAGTCATACCTTTAGTATGATTAACGCCAAAAATGAACGTGTATGGGTTAAGTTCCATCTAAAAACAGAACAGGGCATCAAAAACTTGACCAACGACGAAGCGGCTGCGATTGTTGCGAAGGACCGTGAAAGTCATCAGCGTGATTTATATGAAGCCATTGAACGTGGTGAGTTTCCACGATGGAAAATGCAAATTCAGGTCATGACCGAAGAAGAAGCACTAAACATGCCATACAATCCATTTGATTTGACAAAAGTATGGTACAAATCACAGTTTCCACTGATTGATGTTGGGTACTTTGAACTCAACCGAAATCCAGATAATTACTTCAGAGACGTGGAACAGGCAGCGTTTAATCCGGCAAGTATCGTCCCTGGCATTGGCTTCTCCCCAGATAAGATGCTTCAAGGTCGTCTATTCTCCTATGGTGATGCGCAACGTTACCGTTTAGGGGTCAACCATCATCAGATTCCGGTAAATGCTCCTAAGAGTGCAACCAACAGTTATCATCGTGATGGTCAGATGCGAGTCGATGCGAATGCGGGAAGTACAATTGGGTATGAACCGAACAGTTTCGGAGCATGGACTGAGCAACCTGAATTCAAGGAACCACCACTTAAACTGTATGGGGATGCGTATAACTGGGATTTCAGAGAAGATGATTCGGATTACTATACACAACCAGGAAAATTGTTTGAGTTAATGAGTGATGAACAGAAAGAGGTCCTGTTTAAAAATACTGCAGCTGACTTTGATGCTGCTCCTGAATTTATCAAGATTCGTCATATTCGCAATTGTTACAAAGCGCACAAAGACTATGGGTTAGGCGTTGCGAAAGCTGCAAATATTCCTTGGGAAAAAATTGAAGAGTAACGAGAGAACAGGATTTGTTGTAGGGAAGAATTTTCTTCCCTATTTTTTGGAGGTAAACCATGAACTTGCAAAAAGCATTGCAACTAGCTCAAAAAGCTCATCGTCATCAAAAAGACAAAGGTGGAATCGACTACTTTTTTCATCCCATCACAGTCGCGTTAATGTGCAAAGACCCACAAGCGCAGATTGTAGCACTATTGCATGATGTACTAGAGGATAGTGACATCACAGTTCAGGATCTGAAACATGCGGGATTTAGTGATTCGATCTTGGATGCATTGTCGTGTTTAACTCGATGTGACGAATCTTATGAGGAGTACATACAAAAAATTAAATCGGATCCATTGGCTAAAATGGTGAAATTGGCTGATCTGACACACAATATGGATATCAGTCGAATTGAACAAGTAAAAACAAGTGATTTAAAACGTCTTGAAAAATATCAACAGGCATATCAGATGCTTATCGAAGATGAACTGGGACTTGAGTCTATGATTCATTTTTATGGAACAGTAGATTTAAACGCTACCGATGATTTCTATTTGAATCACTGCCAGGCAACGCTCTATAAGGATCAGGGTGCTTGCCATATTTATCAACTGACAGATTCTTCCTTTATAGGTTTCTGTACTCATTTGCCAGTAGTCACTGAGCACAAAAGTCCCATTGTTACCTTTGTAGTTAAGGATGTGACCAAGGTACATCGGAAATTTCAATCATATGACTCAAACCTTATGGATGTTACCATCAACCCTACGTTTAACATTGAACATTTCTTTGTGAAAGATCCAAATGGTTACACATGCGAGTTTCAACGGTTTCTGGATATGCTATAATGATTAGGTAGAGGAGGAATTATGAACAAGACATTTATTATGCTAAAACCTGATGCGATGAAACGGGGTTTAGAACAGGAAATTATTAAACATTTTACAGATGATGGCATGACCATTGAGAAAAGCAATCATGTGCTAGTGAATGAAGAACTCATTTTGAACCATTACAAAGAAGTAATCGAAAAAGTAACGATTGTGGGTTTTAAAGAAAGACTGCTTCGTGAGTTCGTAGGTGAGACCGTAGCCATTTATGTTCTCAGTGGTAGTGAAGGTATCATTGAGCGTGTTCGTGAGTTGGTGGGCCCTACTGAACCGATTCAAGCGAGTAGTCATACGATTCGCGGAAAATACTCGGATGATTCTTATGTGAAATCATCGCAAGAAGATCGCCCAGTCCGGAATTTAATCCATGCTTCAGATTCACCTGAAAGCGTCATAAAAGAAACAAGCCTCTGGTTCGATTAACCAGAGGCTTTGCTTATCATTTAATTGTAAACCTCACTTCGTTTGATTTCACGATAGTTCAGATACCGATAGATATGAATCAAAGAACCCATACCAAACAGTAGAATTAGAAACATGAGGAGAGAACCCGCAAACATATTGCCTTGACTTAACATGTACATGGATAAAATAAATATAAACGAAACAAATCCAATCGATATTAGGCCAGATACAATGGATGCGAATAGACGCAAGGGCCGATTCTTGCTTCGAGTTGCGGTTTGAAACAAAGAATCAAGGACGAGCTCAAATACAGCTTCCATATGATTGTACCTCCTTGTACCCTCACCCTAACATATTTTTTGATAAAATTCAAATTTGCGAAAATAAAAAAGAGATGGTAGGCATCTCTAAGTTAGTCATAAATATCACTGAGTCCTGTATCTTTAAACTGATACTTTCGGTAAAAATGAGTGATCATTGCTATGATTAGAAACAGATTAAGAACAAAAATGAGTGCACTGGCAAGATAATGACCTTGTCTTTGAAGGTATACGGATAAAATAGATAACATAGCCATAGCACTCACATAAATCAGCGTTACAGTAATTGTGACTATCCATCGTACTTTTTTATTCTTTGACTGACCAGCAGCCTCAAGGAAAATATCAAAGAAGATTTCGACGAGAAATTCCAGCATAGCTTAACCCTCCCCATAGATAAGATATCTATAGTATACAACGATTACTGCTCAAAAACAAATATGCCATTCACCATAGTTTTATCAATAGACACAGAGCGAATCTCAGAAGGTTTCATTGAGAAAATATCATCAGATAAGATCACAAAATCCGCAAGATATCCAGGTGCCAGACGCCCCTTTTTCTTTTCCTCAAAAGTAGCAATCGCTCCACCGTAAGTAAAGGCTTCGATGGCTGTGGCAAGATCAACTTTCTGCTTTGGATACCATCCTCCCTCAGGGAAGTAATCTTTGTCCTGCCGATTTACGGCACAGTGAATCCCATCAATAACATTGAACGGTTCTACTGGAGCATCGCTTCCGAAACTTAAACGGCCATGTAAATTGGCAAGTGTATTAAAAGCATAGGAAGTACTGGCAAGCTCCTTACCAACACGGTCTTCAACCATATGAAGATCATAGTGAAGAAAGATGGGTTGGGCATAGGAAAGAATCTGCAATTTCAGGTATTGATCTAACTGTTCTTGACTTGTAATTTGACTATGGATAATTCCATGACGTGCTGAATTATATGGATTATCCAAAAGCTTGTAGGTATCTAAAACGTATTGATTGGCTAAATCTCCAATGGCATGGATGGCCAATTGGATATGGTTGTTATGAGCGATATTCGCGAATTCTGCGAGTTGTTCTCTGCTCAAGCATTCTACACCCTGGGTCGTTGGATCATCATGGTAGGGTTGGCTTAATAGCGCTGTACGAGCACCGAGCGACCCATCCACAAACAGTTTGACAGGACCATAGGACAAAAAGTCATTGGAAAAAGGAGAGTATCCCTCTTGGATACGTTGTGATAGAAGTTGTGGAGTTAAAAAGCGAACCTGATGATTGACACGAACGGTAGGATTCTTCTGTGCCCACTCAATATAAGCTTGTTCAATGATTGACGTATCCTCACTTCCGATAATCAAATCGTTGGTTCCAACAGAGGTAATTCCCATCTCGTTGGCTTTCTTACTGACAAACTCCAAAGTGTCAATGACAGAATCAATGGTTAACTCCGGTTTTAGTGATTCCAATAGTTGAATCGCATTTTCATAGAAAATACCATTGAACACACCTTGTGAGTCTTTTCCGATGACCCCACCTTCAACGAAAGTATCTTCCGTTAGATTGAGTAAGGTTAAAGCAGCGCTGTTGCAACTGCTCACATGTCCACAGGCGCGTGAAAAGACAATGGGAACTTCAGTAGAAATCTGATCCAAATCGTCTTTGGTCAAAAGCCGTTGCTCATCCGTAAAGTAATCCTGATTCCAACCACGTCCCCAGATGTAGGTTAGATGAGGGTGATCCTGTAGAAATAATTTTCCACGTTGGATGATTTCAGCGATGGAAGCAGCCTGATAACAATCCACAGACTGAAGAGCCACACCGGTATAATATAGATGTAAATGAGAATCGTTGAATCCGGGAACAACGGTTCTAAAAAGAAGATCAATGATCTCTGAATCTTCTTCCATGTAACTGAAAGCTTTGTTATCGTCACCCACATAAATAATGTGGCTGCCTTCAATGACCATGGCAGAGGCAAAGGTGTTTTTCTTGATAAAAATATTCCCTGAATGAAGAATGGTACGTTTCATGAGTGATCTCCTTTTATGAGCATGACTTCGACACTGCTTAGATGTAATTGGCTATGCAAATCGGTAGATACCACAAGGCATCCCTCATCGTCGATATCCAGGCAAGTGGCTTCAAAAACCTTTCCCTGACTGATCACCCCGATGGTTTTGTTTAGATGAAGGCAGTTGCCTCGATACTCCTCAAGAACTTGTGCTGGCTCAAAGGAGGTTATGCGAAGGGCGAACTCATTTAGCAGTGATACAAGTATATCAGAAATGGATACAAAAGGGGCATGTTCCTCAAGTGTTGTTGCGATGGTGGAAATGTCCTCAGGAAAATCCTGTTTGTACACGTTTAATCCAATACCTACGACTATCCAGTCAAGTGTATGATTTTCCGTAAAGGAACTTTCACAAAGAATTCCTGCCACTTTCCGCTCATTAATCATAACATCATTCACCCATTTGCTCTTGGCATCGATTTTGCAACCTGTTTTTATGGCCTCAATCACAGCATTGGCCGTGAGTAAAGGAAGTAATGAAGAATGCTTAAGATGAAATGTCGGCTTTAACAAGATGGAGACATAGATTCCCTGATTCTTATTGGAAATAAATGACCTTCCTTTTTGCCCTTTTCCGGCTGTTTGTTCTTTAGCAATGATTACAGTGCCTTCGTTTGCTTCGGATGCAATTTTCTTTAAATCATCGTTGGTACTACCGGTCGTATCGACCAGTTGAATATCTGTATAAAATGAGTGTAATTGATGCTGAAACTGTTCGATTTCGAGGATGGTTTTAGACAAAAGAATCCCTCCGTTTCATGTCCTAACTTTATCATAAAGTGTCTTAAATGCAAATCATAGTTACTTAGAAAGCGATTACATAAACTTTTTTTGGTTTTTTCACGTTGTTTTCACACAAAAGGTATTTACTTTGATTGTCAAAGGAAGTATATTGTTACATGTACTTTGAATATCAAAGCAATTGGAGGTAAGAACATGCTTGAACAAATTAAACAAGTTTTAGTTGATGCAATTGGAGTGGATGAGGCTCTTGTAAAACCAGAAGCAACATTGAAAGAAGATCTAGGAATTGACTCACTTTCAGCAGTTGAACTTGCGTTGGAACTAGAATCCGTATTTGACGTTCGCATTGAAGATGAGGAGTTACTTAAACTTGTCACAGTCAATGATATCATCGAGATTTTAAGCGCAAAACAAGCAGCGTAAACCAAGGGTTGCCTTGGTTTTTTTCATAAGGAGGTACAAGTGATGGACATTAAAAAAATAGAACAAATTCTACAACTATTCGAAAAGTCATCAGTCGCAACCATGGAACTGGAAGTCGATGAGATTAAAATTAAATTGGAGAAAACACCTTCTCTTTCATATACACAACCAACAGTCAACGTGATGAGTCCTGTAGCAACGATGAATACGCCTGTGGTTGAAGAGGTTAAAGAGGAAGTCAAAGGAACATGGGTAAAAGCCCCTTTGGTAGGAACCTACTATGCGAGCAGCTCTCCTGAAAATGCGCCCTATATAACGGTGGGTTGCAAGGTAAACAAAGGGGACACTCTTTGTCTAATTGAAGCGATGAAGGTTATGAATGAACTTAAAGCACCACGTGATGGAGTGATTTTGGATATTGTCGCAAGCAACTCAATGATGGTTTCCTATGATCAGCCACTGATTCTTATTGGGGAAGCTTCATGATTAAGAAGTGTCTGATTGCTAACCGTGGAGAAATCGCCGTTCGCATCATTCGCAGTTGCAAAGACCTAAATATTGCAACCGTAGCCATCTATTCAACGGCCGATAAAGATGCGTTGCATGTTCAGCTGGCAGATGAATCTGTATGTGTGGGTGGACCACAAAGCAAAGATAGTTATCTTCATATGCATAATATCATTGAGGCAGCGATCTTAACGGGATGTGATGCCATCCACCCCGGATTTGGATTCTTATCAGAGAACTCAATGTTTGCCTCATTAGTAAGTCAATGCGGTCTTATTTTCATTGGTCCATCCAGTGATGTGATTGAACTTATGGGAAATAAGATTAATGCTCGTAAGCGCATGATTGAAGCAGGTGTTCAAGTGATTCCCGGTTCGATCGGAGCGGTGAAGGATGAGGTAGAAGCCGTATCCATTGCCAATACCATTGGCTATCCTGTCATGATTAAGGCTGCGGCAGGTGGTGGTGGTCGGGGGATTCGAATGGTGAATTCCCAGGAAGAACTAATGAAAGTCTTCAGTCCACTCAAACAGGAAGCGAAAAATAATTTCTCTGATGATACGGTATATATTGAAAAACTGTTCACTAAGGCTAAGCATATTGAAGTTCAGATTCTGGCAGACAAGCATGGGACCGTGTTGCATCTTTATGAACGTGATTGCTCCTTTCAGCGTCGTCACCAGAAGGTCATTGAAGAAGCGCCCTGCCATTTGTTATCCAGCGAGCAGCGCGAGAAAATCTGTGCTGAAGCCATTAAGGTAGCTAAGGCAGTGAGCTACGATAGTGTTGGGACGGTCGAGTTTTTAATGGATGAGCAATTTGAAGCTTATTTTATGGAAATGAACACGCGAATTCAGGTAGAACATCCGATTACGGAAATGGTCACTGGAGTGGATTTGATTCGTCATCAGATTCGAAGTGCAGAAGGATGTAAACTGACCTTAAAGCAGGAAGATATTGTACTTAAGGGCCATGCGATTGAATGCCGAATCAATGCGGAAGATATGCGCCGTGGTTTTGCCCCAACACCCGGAACGATTACGTTTATTCATACACCGGGTGGTAAGGATGTCCGAATTGATAGTGCCATTTATCAGGGATATACAATCAGTCCTTACTATGATTCGATGATTGCCAAACTGATTACCTTTGGGGATTCACGTCTTCAGGCGATTAAACGGATGCGTGGGGCATTAGAAGAATTTATCATCGATGGCGTGGCTTCAAATGTGGAATTTCACTATTTGACCATGCACCATGCTCAGTTTATTGATGGGCGTTATACCACGGATTTTGCGGGGAAATGGATACAGGAGTTGAGTGAACGTGAACCAATTATTTAAAAAACGAAAAGAACAGATTTCCATCGTCCAGCAGTTTTTCAATCGTGTCGTCAAGACCGAAGTGAAAGTAGTGGAAGCAAGTCAGCTTGTGATCTGTGATGGATGCAAACAGGCGATTGCTCCCGAAAGTATCAAAGCCAATCAAGGGGTGTGTATTCATTGCGGATATCATATGCGAATAGGTGCATATGATCGATTATCACTACTATTGGACGAGGGGACATTTAGGGAAATCGATAAAAAACGAACCAGTTTTCATGTTAATGATTTCCCGGGATATAAAAAGAAACTCTATCAATACCAACAGGCAGCGAATGTCAATGAAGCGGTTGTTTGTGGAAGTGGGCAGATCAGTGGTGTCAAGGTAGCTATTGCGGTCATGGATAGTTATTTCATGATGGGTTCTATGGGTTCAGTAGTGGGAGATAAGATTACCAAAACCATTGAAATGGCAACACAGAAGAAATTTCCGTTACTGATTGTGAGTAGCTCAGGTGGGGCTCGAATGCAAGAAGGGATTTTATCCTTGATGCAAATGGCCAAAACCAGTGCAGCACTGGCACGATTGGATGAGGCTGGGGGTCTATACATATCGATTCTGACCCATCCAACCACGGGCGGTGTGAGTGCCAGCTATGCCATGCTTGGCGATATCATTCTTGCGGAACCCAAAGCGACCATTGGTTTTGCGGGACGTCGCGTGATTGAAAAGACAATTAATGAGAAACTGCCTGACCATTTCCAGACTTCTGAATTTTTGAAAGAAAAAGGGTTTGTGGATCAGGTGGTCACTCGTCACCAACTGAAAGATACATGTTCAAAGCTGTTACAACTGCACCAAGGAGTCAACCTATGAAATCAATGAGCGCATGGGAGCGGGTGATGCTCGCACGCAATCCCCAGCGACCCAAAGCAAAAGATTTATTACCTCATATCTTTGAGGATTTCATTGAGCTATGTGGTGATCGTCACTTTGGGGATGATGCGGCTTTATATGGTGGTTTGGCAACGTTTGAAGGAACTCCGGTGACCGTACTTGCTCAAAGCAAAGGTCGCAATCTACAGGAGAATCTGGAATGTCACTTTGGCATGGTATCGCCTGAGGGATATCGCAAGGCACAGAGATTAGCCAAGCAGGCAGAAAAATTCCATCGTCCAATCATTACATTCGTTGATACAGCGGGCGCTTTTCCTGGCAAAGAAGCAGAAGAGCGTGGACAGGCTGAGGCCATTGCCACATCACTTAAACTCTTTGCGACACTCAAGACACCAATTATTGCCATTGTGCTTTCTGAAGGTGGCAGTGGTGGTGCTTTGGCTTTAAGTGTTGCGGATCGAATCTATATGTTTGAAAATGCTATCTATTCCATTTTATCTCCCGAAGGGTTTGCAAGTATTCTTTGGAAAGATGAGAGTCGTGCCAAAGAGGCTGCAGAGCTTATGGAATGTACATCGTTTGATCTATTAAATAAAGGAATCATCGATGGCATTATTGAGGAAAGTGAAGGAGGACTTCATCAGCATCAAAAAACGGCCATTCTTTTGCTTAAAGAAATACTCAGAAAAGAGTTGGGCATTTTATCTAAAAAGAAAGTCAAGCAACTGCTTGATGAGCGATACAAGAAGTTTCGCGTGATGGGGAATGTCTAATGGGAAAATTACTCGTTCAGGGATATGGACATTGTCTTGGGGACAAGGTCTATACCAATGAAGATATGAAACAGTTTGTGGAGACCAGTGATGAATGGATTTTGAGTCGAACAGGTATTAAGCAACGTCACTTTGCAGAATCGATGACCAATGTCATGATGGCTACTGAAGCTGTTACGATGGCACTATCCAAGTCAATACTTTCGAAAGACATGATTGATGGTATCATTGTTGCGACCATGACACCAGATACTGCGATGCCTTCAATGGCTCATCAGTTAAAGGCGGCGTTAAATATTCAAAATGATAAATTACTTGCCTTTGACATAAACACAGCTTGCTCCGGGTTTATTGTATCCCTTCAGGTAGCGGACGCTTTGATTACGACCGGACAATGTAAGCATATCTGCGTTGTAGGTTCAGAAAAGATGAGCTCGATTCTTGATTTTAATGATCGAGGCACATGTGTTCTCTTTGGGGATGGGGCTGGAGCCGTGATTGTCAGTCAAGATGATACCAGCGAGTTCGACTGGGTTCATTTCAGTAATTCCGAAAGTGACACACAGCAGGTACTCGTAACAGATTCAACTCAGAATCATAAGATTCTGATGCAGGGACAGGCTGTCTTTCGATTTGCCATCAAAGCCATGAGCGATGCAATTGAGCAGGTATGCAAAGAAGCAAACATCACACCGGACGCGATTGATTACTTTATCCCTCATCAGGCAAATGTGCGCATCCTTGATCATGTGGCAAGTAAGATGAATCTGGACAAATCCAAGTTTATTACCAATGTGGATCATGTGGGAAACACTTCGGCCGCATCCATTCCGATTGCTTTAAGTGAGGCAATGGAACATCAAAGAATCAAACCCAACTCTATTGTCTGCTTTGTGGGCTTTGGGGGCGGATTAAGCTGGGGTGCAACCCTGGGTAAAGTTTAGGAGGAAAAGGTATGTTATTACATCAACGATTAAATATTAAGTATCCGATTATTCAGGGAGCCATGGCAAACATTGCAACAGCAGAATTTGCGGCAGCAGTATCCAATTGCGGTGCGTTAGGCGTGATTGCCACGGGTGCGATGACAGCACAGCAGGCATATGATGCCATTTTGACATGTCGCCAACTGACAGACAAACCTTTTGGGGTTAATGTGATGCTTATGAATCCGCACAGTCCGGCGATTGTGGATGTGATTTGTGAGTTGAAGCCAGCTGTTGTTACCACGGGTGCAGGAAATCCAGGTCCCTATATTCCCAAACTAAAAGAAGCGGGTATTATGGTCATTCCAATTGTGCCAACGGTTTCTTTGGCTCGACGAATGGAGCAGGCCAATGCAGATATGGTTATTGTGGAGGGAACGGAGGCTGGTGGCCATGTGGGTGAAATGACAACCATGGCTTTGGTTCCTCAGGCAGTTGATGCACTAGCCATTGATGTGATTGCGGCTGGAGGCATTGCGGATGGACGTACGTTCAACGCAGCCATGTCCTTGGGTGCCAGCGGTGTTCAGGTGGGAACCTGCTTGCTTGTGGCACAGGAATGTCCAATCCATCAGAACTATAAGGATGCCATCATTAAGGCAAAAGACTCAGATACGGTGGTAACCGGGAGGAGCGTTTCGGCTCCAGTTCGGATTCTAAAGAATGCGATGTCCAATCACTATATCAAACTTGAAAAAGAAGGTGCTGACCGTGAGGAGTTGGAGAAGCTGACTCTGGGTTCATTGCGAAAAGCAGTCTTTGACGGTAATGTGAAGGATGGTTCCGTGATGATGGGGCAGATTGCCGGAATGATTAAGGAAGTCAAACCGCTTGCGGTCATCTTCGAAGAAATGATTGCGGAAGCTAAAGTTGAGCAGATGAAACTTGCAGAGAAATTAGGCCAATTATGAAACAGATTCATACATGGCTCGTACGAGGAAAAACCATGAGCATTCCCATCATTCAGGGTGGTATGGGCATTGGAGTTTCGCTAGGCCGACTTGCAGGTAGTGTGATGAAGGAAGGTGGTATGGGTGTGATCTCTGCAGCACAACCCGGATATAATGAGCCTGACTTTTACAAAGATCCGGTTTCGGCCAATCTTCGTGCATTAAAAAAGGAAATTGCGAAAGCGCGACTCATCAGTGAGGGGCATGGTCTTTTGGGGATTAACCTGATGGTTGCGGGGGAAAAGTATGATATCTACGCCACAGAGATTGCCAAGATGGACATTGATGCCATCATATCCGGTGCGGGACTGCCACTGTCACTTCCTCAATACACCGAAGGATTTGATGGAGCCATTATCCCGATTGTATCTAGCGGAAAAGCCGCAAAACTTTTATGTAAAAGGTATCTTTCGAGTTATCAACGCTTACCCGATGCCTTGGTCATTGAAGGCCCCATGGCAGGAGGGCATCTTGGTTTTACCTGGGATCAGGTGAATCGACGGGAATTTCCTTCGCTGGAATCCATCTTCGAAGATGTGAAACGGGAACTAAATACACTTGGCATAGATATTCCGGTGTTTGTGGCAGGGGGGATCTATACAAGTAGTGATATTGCAACATTTATGAGACTTGGTGCCAGTGGTGTTCAAATGGGGACCAGATTTATTGCCACGGAAGAATGTGATGCGAGTGATGCATTTAAGCAAACGCTCATCGATGCTAAGGAAGAAGATATTGACTTTGTATTAAGCCCTTCCGGTTATCCAGGTCGGGCAGTGAAGACACAGTTTACTAAAACATTGAAAGAACTTGGGAAAATCAAGGTGAAGCGGTGTGTCAATTGTTTAAAGCCGTGCAATCCTGCCGATACAGTGTATTGCATTACGGAAGCACTCATCGAAGCAGTCAAAGGAAACATATCGGATGGATTGGTCTTTAGTGGGACTAATGGATATCGTGTCCATTCGATTGTTAAGGTTAAAGAGTTGATTAAAGAATTATTGAGTGAAATGGAGGGATTTAGATGAGTATAGCATTCTTGTTTGCGGGACAGGGAGTTCAGAAAATTGGGATGGGTCAATCAGTGTATGAGGCTTATCCGGCATCGAGGGCTGTATTTGATCAGGCGAATTTTGATATTGATGTTAAACAGCTGTGTTTCTATGGACCTCAGGAAATGCTTGATGATACCCGGTATACTCAGGTGAGTTTACTGGTGACTTCGTTGGCCATTGCGAAAGCAGCGGAAAGTGAAGGAATCATTCCTGACGTTGTGGCGGGGTTGAGTCTGGGTGAATACTCTGCCTTAACTTATGCAAAAGCATTTTCTGTGGAAGATGCCATTTCACTTGTAATCAAGCGTGGTGCTATCATGTCCTCTGCACTTGAAGGTGGAAAAACCGGGATGGTCGCAGTGCTGGGGAGCACGAAGGCTGTCATTGAAGAGGTATTGGCCTTGGATGAGGTCAAACAAGCAGGAATCTGCGAAATTGCCAATTACAACAGTCCAAACCAGATTGTAATTACCGGTGAGAATGTAGCGTTGGATATGGCTGTGGAGCAGCTTAAACTGCGGGGAGCTAAACGGCTCATTCCGCTTCAGGTAAGTGGGGCATTTCATAGTCAGTTGCTCAAGGATGCAAGCATTCTTCTTCAGAAAGAACTGCTGAAAGTCAACGTATCCAAACCAGACATGGATGTCATTATGAATGTCAGTGGACAGAAGGAAGAGGATATTGTGGATGCGCTGCGCCGTCAGATTTGCTCTTCTGTTCAGTTTATCCAAACGATTGAAACGATGGTTGACATGGGAGTGGATACCTTTGTGGAAGTGGGGCCTGGTCAGGTGCTAAGTTCCTTTGTTCGCAAAATTGCACCGAAAGCTAAAGTGTTGGCTATGGAAGATGTGGCTTCGATTCAGAAGTGTAAGGAGGCAATCTATGGAAACTAATCCAGTAGTTCTGATTACCGGTGCATCCGGTGGGATAGGTCAGGCATGTGCCTTGGCCTTTGCGAAATCAGGTTATGATGTGATTATTCATTATAGTTCATCGAAGGAAAAAGCCGAAGCTGTTTCTGCGCAGTGTGTGGCAGTGGGTGTAAAAACCTATCTGTATGGAGCAGATGTGAAAGATAGCGCTTCTGTTGCGGGGATGTTTGAGTGGATTGGTAAGGAAATCGGTCGCTTGGATGTGCTTGTAAATAACTCAGGAATTACCAAAGATAAATTGCTTCTTCGCATGGAAGAGTCGGACTTTGAGGATGTCATTGATGTGAATCTCAAGGGGGCCTTTCTTTGTAGCAAACATGCGGTGAAGCTGATGTTTAAGAAGAAGCGGGGTGTGATTTTAAATATGGCGAGTGTCGTTGGTATTAGTGGCAACGTGGGTCAGAGTAACTATGCAGCATCGAAAGGCGGATTGATTGCCATGACTCGTTCGTTGGCAAAAGAGGTGGCATCCTGGGGAATCCGAGTCAATGCCATCGCTCCTGGATTCATTGAGACTGCGATGACAGAGGTTTTATCCGATGAGATAAAAGCGAAGTTGTTAGCAAATATTCCATTAAAACGTCTTGGACAGGTAGAAGATGTGGCCAATGCGGCTGTGTTTCTTGCAAGTGATAAGGCATCATATATTACCGGTCAGACCATCGCGATTGATGGTGGCATGACCTATTAGGAGGTAAGCGATGAAACGAAGAGTAGTTGTGACGGGGATGGGTGCTGTCAGTCCGATTGGAAATGATGTGAAAACCCTGTGGGAGAATGTTCAGAAGGGTATCTGTGGCATTTCGCCAATTGATGCTTTTGATGCGAGTCAATATACTGTATCATTGGCAGCGCAGGTAA
>DOKQ01000029.1 GCA_003510215.1 Erysipelotrichaceae bacterium | reverse complement strand
TTGCAATGTGACATCGTCATTTGCAATGATTCCAGGGAACTCTTTTGTGATGTTTAACATCTCTATGACATAATCCATGTTATCACTCCCATTTATAGGTAGATTATACAATATTTCCTAATTAAAGAAAACGGTTACTTTTTCAAAACCGAAAAAAAAAGTAAAATCGACATCGAGTATAATGCTCGTGATTAATCGTTTTACTCAAAACTGCAAAAAAAAGCTGAGGAATGATCCTCAGCCTTAAAAATTAACCGATTAACTCTACAGCAGTATTTGTAAAGCTTAGGTCTGTAACTTTTTCAACACCAGCGTCGCCCTTGATATTTGTGCGAACGTTGTCTGTATTGTCAACTAAAGCTTTAAAGATTGCATCGTAGTCAGCTTTTGAGAAAGTTGTAAAACGAGAGAAATCATCAGAAAGTGAAACACCATCAACTGTTACATCAAGAGTTTCGCTAACACCACCCTTAAAGTTTCCTGCATAGTAGTCTTCAAGTGCCATATAAACAGAAACACCAAGACCCTTCATTGCAGAAGTGATTACTGTTGTTGAGTCATCTTTTTGATCGATATCAACACCGATAACTTTACCGTTGTTTGCTTCAGCAGCAGCCATTACGGAGTTACCTGCTCCACCAGCAGCAGCGAAGATAACTTCAACACCCGATTGATACCAAGTAGCCGCTTGTGTTTGATATTCAGCTGAAGGACCGAATCCTCCAAGGTATGTGTACTTAACATTTACGTTGATACCTAATTCAGCAGCAGCGTAGTCAGCACCTTGAACAAATCCATAACCGAAACGAACAACTGCAGGAACAGCCATACCACCCATGAAACCTAAGTTTGTAAAGCCATCTTTAACAGCTGCGTATCCAGCTAAGAAACCAACTTGCTCTTCTGCATAGAATACAGAATATACATTTTCATTGATTTTAAACTTAGGACCATTTGTCCAGTCGTTGTCATTTGGTGTACCATCCAACAAAACGAACTTAACATCAGGATATAAATCTTGTGCTTCGTAAATAGCTGGTTCGAACAAGAATCCAGGTGTAACGATCACCTTTGCACCGTTTTCAACCGCTAAATCGATTGAGTTGATGTAAGCTGAAGTACTCTTTTCAGCTGGTGCATAGTACTTATAAGAAATATTGTGTTCTTCAGCATAAGCCTTTAGGCCTTCCCAAGAACCTTGGTTAAACGATTTGTCATCGATTGTTCCAACGTCAGTAATCAATGCCAACTCGTATGTTCTTTTTGTTGGACCGCCATTATCGGATGGGCTGCAAGCAGCCATCGTCATAGCCAATACAACAACAAGAAGTAACATTAACTTTTTCATTTAATCTTCCTCCATTGCGCAGTAGTTCTGCTATCATGTATTGTATCCAACTTTTTTCATAAAGTCAACAGAACAGAAACCGATTGCAAAAATTGACGTAACCGCTATCAATAACTCTTTTTAATAAAAAACTCGATTTATATCTAAATCTAAATCAAATATCTGTGACAAAGTCAAGTATCTGTGGTATAATCACTCGGTATGAAAAAAGGCCGTTAGCCAGAAATGAGTGTATACATGAAATTTACCGAATTAAATCTTACCCCTGAAATTTTGCGTGCCATTGAAGACGCAGGATTCACCGATGCAACTCCCATCCAAGCTGAGTGCATTCCAACGATTGCCTCACATGTGGATATTATAGGACAAAGTCAAACTGGAACTGGAAAAACCGCAGCGTTTGCCATTCCTTTATTAACACAAATCATCCCATCTGATCACAAACGCCCACAGGCGTTAATTTTGTGCCCAACCCGCGAACTTGCCCTTCAAATCACTGAGCAGATTCGAATCTTCTCAAAGTACATGCAAGGCATTCGCACAGTCACTGTCTTTGGTGGACAACCGATCAATATTCAGCTTCAGGAACTACGCCGTGGTGCAGATATTATTGTAGGCACACCAGGACGTGTTATCGATCATATCAAACGTAAAACCTTACGTTTTGAACATTTGACTCACTTGGTTCTTGATGAAGCTGATGAAATGCTTCAAATGGGATTCAAAGAAGAGCTTGAAGAAATTCTTTCAGTTCTACCGAAAGAAAGACAAACGTCTTTGTTCTCTGCCACAATGCCTCGCAGCATTCTTGACATTGTAAACAACTACCTTGTTGATCCAAAACATATTTCCATTGCACCAAAGCAAAGAACGCTGGAGAAGATCCGACAAATCGCTTATGAAGTTCCAACAGCTTATAAAAATGATCTGTTGATTCAACTGCTTCGACTATATAATCCAGCAAGTGCGATGATCTTTACAAACACCAAGAAAATGGCAGATGATCTTGCGGATTTACTGGCACAAGCCAACTTCAGCAGTTCAGCTCTTCATGGTGATATGAAACAGGAAATGCGTACAGCCGTCATGGGAAAATTCAAACGTGGTCATATCCGTTTCTTAATCGCAACAGATGTTGCTGCTCGTGGGATCGACGTTGACTCCATGGAAATGGTAATCAACTACGATGTCCCTCAAGATGATGAGTATTACATCCACCGTATTGGCCGTACCGGTCGTGCTGGTAGCGATGGCATCGCCATTACCTTTGTTACTCACCGTGATGCACGTTCATGGGGATTCCTTGTTCGTAACCAACGTTTAAATGTTGAGACTCTGAGTCTTCCAACACAAAGCGATTTGGATAACATCCAAAAGAATCAATTGAAAAACTCATTGACACAAAAAATGGCCATGGAAATTCCAAGCCACATTGAAGAAATGGCTGCTGATCTGCTTGAAGAAGGTATGAACCCTCAAATGCTAATTCAAGTGTTATTGACAGGTTGGGTTTCAGAATCCAAGTTAACCGCCATTCCACCGGTCAAAGCAAAGAACCATCGTACATACCATACATTTACCTTAAATGTTGGTTCAAAACATGGGATCAGCCCAACCAAGCTGATTAAGCAAACAAGCAAACTCTGCGGTATTGAAGAAAAACACATTGGAGATATCCGCATCAGCGGTAACAACACAACCATGCAGGTAGCTGCTCACATTGAAGTGAAAAAACTTCAAAAGTTAAGCAAAATGCCTTCCAATCAAAAAGTGGTTGTGGCTCTATCCTCTACCGGAGACAAACGCAACCGTTAATCTACTCCACCCTTCTTGGGTGGATTTTTTTTATCAGAAACGAAAGTATTAAAAAAAGAAGATAAAGAAAGCTCAGAGAGACAAGTGTCCACTTCATCAAAGTTGAAAGACTCGCTAAAACGCCAATCCACACCTTTGAATTTGGATAATTCCAAAAATACCATGAAACAAGCAGATTTTCAGTAAAATCAAAGCCCATTGCCAACAGTGGCAAAAAGAACATTCGATGTTTCTGAAACAATGCATAGCTGCTAAGTAAAAAGAGTGTATACACCATTGGCCATAGAATATCAAAGCTGATACGTGTTTCGATGTAGAGCCTTCGGCCAGTATCAGTCAACTGATCCGCAATCAGCGCTAGATCTGAAACGGAATAAAAAAGCATAATATCGGGTGTGACCATATCGAATTTTGCTGCCTCGTTTGGCAAGATAATCACCAGGTAAATCAGGAAAAGTAGGGTTGATCCCATCCAACGAAGTTGTCGCTTGCTCATTGTACCTCCCAAAAAAAACACCCGAAAAGGTGTTTTTGCTTATTCATCATTTTTTACATACACATCGCGTGGTTTACTTCCCTGTTGTGGACCAATGATACCCTCTTCTTCAAGAACATCCATTAATCGTGCAGCACGATTGTATCCCAGTGAAAATCGGCGTTGAATCGATGAGGTTGATGCTTTTTGCGAGGAAATCACAAACTGCTTGACTTCATCGTATAATGGATCGTCATTTGCCATTACAAATCCTTCATTTTTATCGACGCCTTCAAGACGGATAAAGCTATCATCATAATGAGGTTTAGCCTGAGCACTTGCAGCCTGAGCTACTTTTTTAACCTCATCATCCGACACATACACCCCTTGAAT
>DOKQ01000119.1 GCA_003510215.1 Erysipelotrichaceae bacterium | reverse complement strand
GACTTGAACATTTTCTAACGCTTCTTTCTTCGAAAAATAGTCTTTTAGTGCATCATGAGTTAATCCTCGCCAAAAGCGATGTGTATGGTCAAAACAGGGAATGTACTCCTTCTGTTGTGCATTCGACTCACTTGGTGTTAACAGCTTTACGCGTCGATTCACGGTTTCTAGCACATCATGGCTGCGATAGACCAATGTTTTCGCAACTTCTTCGTCCACCATCTGACATCCAATGTTCTTGATGGTCGCAATCATATCTTCCTCATCACCATCAAATGGAGCCACAGCACCCAATCCCCAGGTCATCGGATAAAAGCTTGACCCAGCAAACGATTTTGATGCGCTTACAAGGAGTGTTTTCGCAGTTTTGCCAGCCGCTAGTGCTGCACTATATCCTGCGATTCCGGCTCCAATAACTAAAACATCGGTTTCAATGTTACGTATTTGACTTAACATAGTCGAAAATCTCGGCTTGAGCAATATCATAGTGCTGTTGTAGGGAAGCTAGTTCGGATAAAATTCGCTTCTCTTCTTCAACTGAAAAGTTATTGAAGGGTCGACGAACATAACCTGCATTAACACCATGATTGCGTAACAATACTTTCATTGCGGCCATCATGCTTCCATAGCTCAGCGTTTTCATGATAATCGCATTCGCTGTCTGCTGATATGAAACCGCAAGGTCCATATCTTTGTCAAGATAAGCTTGATAAAGACGAATGAACAGATCCGCAATGACATTGTAGAACGATCCGATCAAGCCATCACTTCCAGATAGCATACCACTTAATGCCATCTCATCACTTCCCGAGTAAACCATAAATTCTTTTCCACAGGCTTCTTTTATTTGCCCAAGCTCATAGTGTGTACTTGCGGTATATTTTACACCTTTGACTTGCTCGATTTCTTTTGCCATTTTAGCAATGAGATTGACACCCATTAATCCGACAAGAGGAACGTTATAGACAATCATCGGTAAAGGTGTGCTACTAGACAAATCCGCATAGTAATCGAAAACTTGCTGCTCTGAAAACTTCCAGTAGAATGGAGGTACGGAAGAGATAGCATCTGCGCCGGACTCGTAGGCATGTTGCGCTAACTCAATGGATCGTTTGGTTGAGATCGCTCCTACATGAACAATAATAGGTACTTCCTGTTTAACCTCATCAATCACAATTTCAACTACGCGTTTTCTCTCACTGTCTTTCATAAGAAAGCCTTCGCCTGTAGAGCCGGTCAGATACAGACCATTTACTTTCTGTTTAAGCAAGAAGCGAACCAGGTCGCGCATTCCTTGCTCATCCACTTCTTCATGCTCATCAAATACAGTTAATAATGCAGGTATTACACCTTTAATTTCTTGAATGGATTTCATTTTTATCCTTCTTTCTTAACAATTTCCTGTTGATAGGACTTCTTTCACTCAATTTTATCTTCTACATTCTATTTGCTAGATATCATCTTTTTTATTTCGTTTGATTGGACTAACAACCCGCCCCAGTGTTGCCCGAGCGGTTAACTCCTTGGCATTTTGTGCTTTTTTCTTCTGTTTAAGTGCATAACCGGTACAAATCAGATCGATGACATACAGCTGTGAAATTTTTGCAACCAAACTTCCACCGTCCAACGGATTTTCTTTGCCAGCAGTTAATAGTATCAGATCCGCAATCTTGGCGAAAGGTGATTGAATGTAATTGGTTAAGACAATCACTTTTGCTCCATTTTCTTTGGCTATTTGAGCTGCTTCCACCGTTTCGATGGTTGAACCTGAGAGTGAAATTGCAATTACGCATGTTTTAGCTGTACACAGCGCTGCGTGCATAAGCTGATAATGGGAGTCAATGACACTTTTGGTTATCTTCCCAATCCGTAATAAACGGCTTTCAGCTTCCAAAGTTGCCAATCCACTGGCTCCACTTCCAAACAGATACACCTGTTCACACTGATGAAGACAATCGATGACCTGAGTCAATGATTGCGGATCAAGTACTAGTTTGGTTTCATGGACAACTTTCTGAATATTCGATTCAATCGTATCTATATAATTATCATACGTCTGATTTTTAAACAGGTCATCCTCACGGGAGATCGAAAATTTCAGATCCTGTACTCCCTCAAATCCAAGTTTGTAACAGAATCGAACAATCGTCGCTTCTCCAACCTGAATATGGTTGGCCATATCTGATAGTGACTGATACAATACCTGATCTTTCTGATCAATAATGTAGTCCGCGACTTTCTTTTCAGATTTGGTTAATGAAGGATAGAATGATTCAATTAATGTAATGTATTTCATGCACTACCTCCTCGTTTACACAATGTTAACGTATCAGAATATCGATGTCTCCTCCAAAATGATAGAGTTTCCCTTGTTGAAATTCAATCTTTAAAAGAAGCTGTTGCTGATAAAATGTCTTGCTTGGCACATGAATCAAACAGGTATATACAGAGTCCTGTTGACTGATGGTAAAATCATTTGCAGTCAACGCGGGTTCACCGTGGCGCTTACATATGGATATCTTCATGGAATCCAAATCCCCATCCTCCATGGTGAAATAGAGTGAGGATCCCGTGAGGTACATGGGTGCGCTGCAGAAGGTTCCCCGTTGGTTTTCCAGCGGTTGAACATAGGCCAGTTTCTTTGAATGAATTTTTGCCAGTCCCAGACCGGTTTCCCGAAAATCCGTATGACGTCCATTACCACCCATATAATAAATATAATACTCTTCATTGACTAATAGTGGGCTAGCCGCATAGATACATCCACAATCAAATGATCCGGTCGGATACTCACCTTCACCACGCTGTATGAATGGTTGTTCAATATCCACAAAATCCCAATGGTGGGCATCTTTCGAAAAAGCCAACGTGACATCGACTGTATCAAAGTCTTTATGACTGCGATTACCTTCATGATAGATGGAAGGTAATCCCAGATAACCTTCGTTGGTTTGCAGAATCGGCATCGAATATACCTGATGCTTTAACCCATGACCCCGCAAGATTTCTACAGGTTCACTCCAATCCAAAAAGTCCTTGGATGTACTTTTTGCCGTAATGCGCAAACCATTTTTCCAGATGCGGGTAATCAAATGAAACTCTTTGCTTATGTGATCCTTTAGCACGTAATTATGGGTATCTGCTTGTGGATTGTGCTTCTTCCAGCGAATTGGCTGGCTAAATGATAATCCATCGGCACTAAATGCAACAGCCATATACCGATCGATCGGTGAATATTCGATTTTTGTCAGTAGTTTGTATCTTCGTGTTGGATCCACTTCATCCTCATCATATAAAACGGAACTCCCATGGGCAAATAGCATAACAATGTTGTTTGCTTTAGACCCTTCAAATTCCACAAGATTCAAATCCGGTTTAATCCAGGAAATACCGTCATCACTGATGGCTACACACAATCCGACGACTCGACCCCATTGCGGCTGATAATGAAGATTTGCACGTTGTTTCAGGGATGTGTTTGCACTGAAATCATCTTTAATAAAGGTTGTGTAATAACATCGAAACTGCTTAGCAGCTGTATCATACACTACATTGGGGTAGCCATTGTCGTACCGCACTTCCCATGTGCGATGGGATGTAAAATATTCTTCTTTGAATAAGGGTTCTGTTGTCAGTTTCTCCGCTTGGTTCAAAACAAGTTTGACTTGATCCAACTCATGCCCTAAAATATGATCGCAATAGACAACAGAATAGGTTTTACTCATTTGTTTTCTCCATGGTATATAGATGACACGCGACCTGGTGTTCACTTGACTCATCCAGTAATTTTGGTTCTTCGACTCGACA
>DOKQ01000067.1 GCA_003510215.1 Erysipelotrichaceae bacterium | reverse complement strand
ACATTAATTCAAGTGACCGTTGAAAACGCAATGGAAGCCGATTCTGTGTTTGAAATGCTCATGGGAGATGAAGTTGAACCAAGAAGAAATTTTATTATGGATAACGCTTTGTTTGTTAAGAATTTAGATATTTAGGAGGTGAATGTCATGGATGAAAGAACATATGATCGTATAAAACATGTGAATATTACACATGAGATGAAAACTTCCTTTTTAGATTACTCTATGTCAGTCATTGTTGCGCGAGCTTTACCTGATGTTCGTGACGGAATGAAACCAGTGCATCGTAGGATTTTGTATGCAATGAATGATTTGGGGATGCATAGTGACAAGCCATTCAAGAAATCTGCTCGTATTGTCGGGGAAGTCATTGGTAAATATCACCCACATGGTGATACAGCGGTATATGACTCTATGGTTCGCATGGCTCAAGACTTCTCGTTTAGATATATGCTTATTGATGGACACGGAAACTTTGGTTCAATCGATGGTGATGGCGCAGCCGCAATGCGATATACGGAAGCTAGAATGTCCAAAATATCTATGGAACTCATTAAAGACATAAATAAAGACACGATAGACTTCGTAGACAACTATGATGGTGAAGAAAGAGAGCCTGTTGTTTTACCGGCACACTTTCCAAATCTTTTAGTCAACGGTGGTACTGGGATTGCAGTTGGGATGGCAACAAATATCCCACCACATAATTTGGGTGAAACCATAGATGCAACCATTGCAATAATGGAAAACCCTGATTTAACTGTCATTGAGTTAATGGAAGACTACATTAAAGGACCTGATTTTCCTACAGGAGCGTATATTCTAGGTAGATCAGGAATAAAACAGGCTTATGAAACAGGCCGTGGTTCAGTTTATGTTAGAGCGAAAATCGATACTATTGAAATGGTAAACGGGAAAAAGCAATTAATTGTCTCTGAAATCCCTTATATGGTCAATAAAGCCTCTTTAGTTGAAAAAATCGCACAATTGGTAAGAGATAAAGCGATTGATGGAATTACTGACTTGAGAGATGAATCCAACCGAGAGGGAATTCGAGTGGTGATTGAACTTCGTCGTGATGTTCAATCAGAAGTTTTGCTCAATCAACTCTATCGTATGACTTCACTCCAGACTACGTTTGGTGTGAATATGCTTGCGTTAGTAGATAATGCCCCAAAGCAATTATCACTTATTGAAGTGTTAAATCATTACATTAACCATCAAGTTGAAGTTGTTGTTCGTAGAACAAATTTTGACTTACAAAAAGCTAAAGATCGCGCTCACATCCTTGAAGGATTGAGGATTGCTCTTGATTTCATTGATGAAATTATTGCGATTATCCGAGGAGCGAGTGATGATTCAGATGCGATGGCTCAAATGATGTCTAGATTCAATCTTTCTGAAATTCAGGCAAAAGCTATTTTAGATATGAGATTAAGAAGATTGACTGGTCTTGAAAGAGAAAAAATTGAAGATGAGTATCAAGCTATTTTAGTGACTATTGCTGATTTGGAAGATATTTTGAATAACCACTCTAGAGTCATTGCTATTATTAAAGATGAACTGCTTGAAATAAAGCGAAGATTTAATGATAAGCGTAGATCTGAAATTATTGAAGCAGACATTGATATGCAGGATGAGGATTTGATTCCAGTTGAAGATGTTGCGATTGCTTTAACTATGAATGGATATATAAAGAGAACAACCATAGATACTTTCCATACACAAAATCGTGGTGGTAAGGGTGTCAAGGGTATGGGAACAAATGAAGATGATGTGGTTAATCAGTTCTTAACCATGTCCACACATGATTATTTGCTGTTATTTACAAATTTAGGAAAGGTATATCGCATAAAAGGATATCGTGTACCTCAAGCTAGCCGTACAGCAAAGGGAATACCTGTAATTAACTTACTGAATCTTGATAAAAATGAAACTGTCAAAGCAATGGCGGCAGTTTGCCCAGAGTCGGAAAGCCAATATTTCTTCTTTGTGACAAAACTTGGCTTGGTGAAGCGAGTTCATATAAGTGAGTTTGAGTCTATTAGACAAACGGGGAAAATTGCTATCACTTTGCGTGAACAAGACGAATTGATTTCTGTTAAGCAAACAACAGGTGCTGATGAAATTATTATTGGTGGGGCCAACGGTAAGGCGGTTCGCTTCAATGAAAACGATGTAAGACCTATGGGGCGTAATGCTTCGGGTGTTATCGGATTTAATGTTGATAATAGCGAAGTTGTTGGTATGGCAACTGATAAAGAAGGTAAGTATATTCTGGCTGTCACTGAAAATGGGTATGGGAAGAAATCGCCATTAGCTGATTATCGTTTAACTAATCGAGGAGCCAAAGGTGTTAAGACTATTCAAATTACTGAAAAGAATGGTTCCTTAGTTGCGTTACAGGCTGTTAATGGAGATGAAGAATTACTTATCGTAACAACAGAAGGTATTATTATTCGTATTTCACTAGATAATGTAGGAACTTATGGAAGAAACACTCAAGGGGTCAAATTAATTTCGATCACTGATGAACATTTTGTTTCATCTGTGGCTGTACTGCAGAATCCTGAAGAGTTAGAAGACTAAAAGAAACCCATTCAAACAAGCTTTGGATGGGTTTTATTCATAGTTTTCTCTGGTTTTTCTAGTGTTGTACCATAGAATGGTGGCTAATACGATAAAACCTCCTATCAAAGATAAAATTCCGGGGAGTTCATTTAAAAATAGAAACACCCATATTGGGTTTAAAATTGGCTCAATTGTTGAAATAATTGAGCTTTTAATTGCTTCTGTTCGTTTAATTCCCAATGAGAATAAGATATATGGAATACCAAGTTGAAATATACCCAGTAAAACAATCACTATTAAATCTGTTGTCTTAAATGACAGAACGTTTTGATCAAACATAAGAAAAGGAAATAGAAGCAGACTCATCATATTTCCAATTAAGCTAGCATCCATTGGGTTGGCTTTCGGTAACCGATTTGCAAAGAAGACTCCAGCAAAGGCTAAACCTGATAGTAGTGCAACTAAGTCTCCCAGCCAACGACCTGTTTCAAGCTGATCAATAAAAAACAGAGAAATACCGACCAAAGTTAGAGATATTGCAATGTAATCAACAAATTTAGGTTTATATTTAAGAAATATAACTGAAAGAATCAGTATAAATATTGGTGAGGTATATTGTAGAACAATCGCATTTGCTGACGTCGTCATCTTGTTTGCACTCATAAAAAGGGTAGTTGTTAGCAATAAACTGATTGAAGCAAGGATTGTTGATGAATTTAATGTGGGTTTTGTTTTCTTTCGAAATGAAAAAATGGTAATTGAGGAAATAATACCACGAACACAAGCGATAGATAGCGCGTTCCATGACATTAGTTTTGCTCCTAAACCCGCGAAACTCCACATAACAGCTGCGATAAATATCAGTTTTGAACCATCTTTGTTTTTCATATAACTCACCTTTGAACGAAATTATATCATGATTAAAATATCGTGGGTATATATTCCGTAATGATTGACAATCCAACTAATCAAAGTTATTATATTAGCATAAACGCAGACAGGGACTAGTAGTAAGTTTACTGAAATCAAGAGATGCAATGTTAGGTGAAAATTGCACAGTAACATATGAATTCCACCCTTGAGTGAAGGATTAAATCCCTTCCGGTAGCAGCCGTTATCTGCTTAAAGTGGATTTGTTTCACGTGAAACAAATCAACAAGGGTGGCAACACGGATATTCGTCCCTTAAGTTGCTTTTTTTATTTTCAGGAGGTCAAATGACATGCTCGACATTAAATTAATCAGAGAAAACACACAAGAAATCATCCGACGCTTAGAGACTAGAGGTGGAGATTTCCAATTTATTAACGATATCGTTGATTTGGATGAACAAAGAAGATCTATTTTGAGCGATGTTGAAAGCAAAAAAAATTTTAGAAACGATGCATCTAAGCAAATTGGTGTTCTTAAGCGTGAAGGAAAAGACACAACAGATTTGATGTCTCAAGTTTCTTTGATTAACGATCAAATTAAAGAACTCGATATTAAAGTGAATGAAAT
>DOKQ01000101.1 GCA_003510215.1 Erysipelotrichaceae bacterium | reverse complement strand
CACCATGATCATAATGAAAGGGATAGTGCAAAAGGGATACTGATGTTATTGCATCAGGGATTTAATGTGGCATTGGTCAGTGATGCAGGATATCCGCTCATTTCCGATCCGGGATATATTCTGGTTGAAACCATCACACAACACGGATTCAATGTGGTTCCCATCAATGGTAGCAGTGCCTTGTTAGCTGCCTTGGTAGCATCAGGGCTTGTGACACAGCCATTCTATTTTCATGGTTTCTTACCATCAAATCTAAAAGAAGCAAGAGGTGTACTTACTCGGATACGTCATTATGAGGCAACCATGATCTTTTATGAAGCACCTCATCGTATTGAAAAGACGTTAAAACTGGCTCTTGAGGTGATGGGGGATCGTAAAGCGTCATTGGCTAGAGAACTCACGAAAAAGCACGAGGAGTTTATTCGGGGAACACTGAGTGAGTTAGTGATTGAAGCAAAAGACCTAAAAGGTGAGATGGTGTTGGTTATTGAGGGAACAAAAGAAGAGAAAGAGCCGGATATCAGTATGATGGATATACGTCACCATATTGATGAGCTCATTCAATCGGGGTTATCAGCGAAGGATGCAATTAAGCAGATTGCATCACAGACTGGGTATTCAAAAAATGAAATCTACCAAATCTACCATCAGGATAGTCACACAAACTGCTAATACAGGACTCTGGAGACAACTTCAGAGTTTTTTTACTTTTTATAAAAAATGATATTGATTCTCATTTCGAATATGCTATACTATTAGTGATAACGATTATCATTTTCGGAGGTGATGTTATGCCAATCAAGTTCACGAAGCAACGACAAATGGTTTTTGAAGTTGTGAAAGAAGCGAATGGGCATGTCACTGCGGAAAAAGTGTACAATACATTAAAGTCAAGAGGACATCATGTCGGGGTAGCAACCGTCTATCGCAATCTTAACCTTTTGTATGACGAACACTTGATCAATCGAATTTTACATCCAGATGTTGGATATCTATATGATGTAAATTTGAGTCCGCACTATCATTTCCATTGTGAAATGTGTAATCAAATCGAGGATGTAACTGATATTTATCAACCAGCGATGGATAAAATGGTTGAAGATAGGTTGCATCGAAAAGTTTTCCGTCACATGACCACGTTCTATGGAGTCTGTGAGTCATGTGCACAGAAAGAAAAAGCAGAAGATCAAGCAGTATGAAATCAATATAGGGAGGTACACATATGGACTTGAAAGGTAGTAAAACAGAGAAGAATCTTTTAGAGGCATTTGCTGGGGAGTCGATGGCAAGAAATAAATATACATTCTTTGCGGACAAAGCTCGTGAAGATGGATATGAACAAATTGCGGATTACTTTTTGGAAACAGCACGCAATGAGCAAGAACACGCATTCTTGTGGTTCAAAGCATTGCATGGTGGAACAGTAGGTACAACATCAGAAAATCTTCAGGCAGCAGCAGACGGTGAGCACTATGAGTGGACTGAAATGTATGCTAATTTTGCAAAAGATGCAAAAGAAGAAGGGTTTAATCACTTGGCTTTCCTTTTCAATGCAGTTGCAAAAATTGAAAACAGCCATGAAGATCGTTATCTTGCTCTAAAGAGTAATGTGGATAATGAAAAAGTATTTAAAAAGGATGAGAAAGTTCTTTGGGAATGCGACATTTGCGGTTATCATCATGAAGGCACCTCTGCACCGGGTGTTTGCCCAGTTTGTGGATACAAGCAGAATCATTTTGCAATCGAAGTAAAAAACTACTAAGATTTCTTAAAAAGGAGCAACAGATGGGATTGCTTCTTTTTTTTCGTTCATTTACCTCGAATATATGGTGTGAATGGTTTAAAATGAATTCGGTGATACTATGAAAACAATCGAAATCAAATCAGGTCAATCAGTTTATTTCTGTACATGTGGCAAAAGTAGTAAGTTTCCATTTTGTGATGGAACGCATAAACTGGGGAATCAATTTAAACCACGGTTTAAGGTGTATGATCAAGATGCCATCGAAACCTTATGTGAATGTGGAAAGTGCAGTCAGTTTCCATTAACAGACCATCCGTGCAAATAGCTGGATATTGACTCCATATCTTTACAAAGAGGGGACAACCATTTATAATGTAGTCATTCAAATGCGTTGAAAAGAAGAGTAAATAAAGGGATTTGTGTAGAGAGTCTGCGTTGGGTGAAAGCAGTCCAGATACTTTATTGAACATGGTCTTGAAGCAGTTTATCTGATAAGTAAGATAAAACGTTGGTCTGCGTTAAAGACATCGAGAGCACTTTCGGGTGAATTAAGGTGGTACCGCGCAGTCAGCGTCCTTAACAGGACGTTTTTTTATGATTTAAGGAGAGGTGTCTATGACAAAGAAACCATACTATATTACAACAGCCATTGCTTATACGTCGGGGAAACCACATATAGGAAATGTCTATGAGATTGTCCTGGCGGACAGCATCGCAAGATTTAAACGAGCACAGGGATTTGATGTGTATTTTCAGACTGGAACAGATGAACACGGTCAGAAAATTGAGGGAAAAGCCCAAGATGCTAACGTAACTCCCAAGGAATTTGTGGACAATGTGGCGGGTGTGATTCGTGGGTTGTTTGATCTGATGAACACATCCTATGATCACTTTATTCGAACAACGGATGAGTACCATGAAGCCACGGTTCAAAAGATTTTTAAGAAGCTATATGATCAGGGGGATATTTATAAGAGTTTCTACGAAGGCTGGTATTGTACACCGTGTGAATCCTTCTATTCAGATGGTCAGTTAGTTGATGGAAAATGCCCGGACTGTCATCGCGATGTCCATAAAGAAAAAGAAGAGTCATATTTCTTTAAGTTGTCAAAATATCAGGATCGTTTGATGAAACATATTGAAGATCATCCACAGTTCATTCAGCCTGAATCACGTAAAAATGAAATGATTAATAATTTCTTAAAACCCGGTTTACAAGATCTTGCGGTTTCAAGAACGTCATTTAGATGGGGGATTGAAGTTGATTTTGATCCAAAACATGTCGTTTATGTTTGGATCGATGCTCTAAGCAACTATATTACAGGCTTAGGCTATGATACGGATGGAAACCATGGGGAGTTGTTTAAGAAGTACTGGCCGGCTGATGTACATTTGATTGGCAAGGATATTCTGCGCTTCCATACCCTATATTGGCCAATTATGCTCATGGCCTTGGATATTGAATTACCTAAACAGGTATTTGGGCATCCTTGGTTGCTTGTGGGCGAAGGAAAAATGAGTAAATCCAAAGGGAATGTGATTTATGCGGATCATTTGGTTGAGCTATTTGGTGTGGATGCAGTTCGTTATATTATGCTTCATGAAATGCCTTTTGCCCAAGATGGAACAGTTACATTGGAACTTATGGTTGAACGGATGAATAACGATCTTGCAAATATTACTGGGAATCTGATTAATCGAACCTGGAACATGAGTCAAAAATACTTTGGAGGAGTCGTAAATCATACTCAAATTAGCGATCCAATGGATGATGAGCTCATCACCATGGCAAGTCAGTTAATTGAGAAAGTAAGCAAAAAGATGGATCAGTTGCGCGTAGCTGATGCGATTGATGAGATTATTGCTGTTCTGCGCCGTGGAAACAAGTATATTGATGAAACGCTGCCTTGGTCACTGGCAAAAGAGGAGTCTACGTTACCAAGACTGAACACAGTCTTATATAATCTTCTTGAAACGATACGAATTTGTGGAGTAGCATTGGAATCGTTTATTCCTGAAACATCACAGAAAATTCTCGATATTTTGAACACAAGCCAACGTGATTACGATAGTGCCAAAACGTTTGGACTCCTGGAATCAAATCACAAGCTTACAGAAGAAAATATCATTCTGTTTAAGCGCTTGGATGTGAAAGAAGTAGTTGAGAAGTATGAAGAGATTGCAAATCCTCGCAAAAAGACAAAAGAAGAGATTACTTTCGATGAGTTTATGAAAAGTGAACTTGTTGTTGGTGAAGTTATGTCTTGTTCAAAACATCCGAATGCAGAGAAATTACTAGTCAGCCAAGTGGATTGTGGAGAGTATGGTTCGCGTCAAATCGTGAGCGGGATTGCTCACGCTATCACTCCTGAAGCGATGGTTGGGAAGAAAGTTGTGGTTGTCATCAACCTAAAACCAGCGACAATCCGTAAAGTTGCTTCTGAAGGAATGATTCTTGTCAGCGAGTATGAGGATAAGTTGGAAGTCATAGAGGTACATCATTTACCAAACGGAAGCATTGTGCGATAATACTATCGTGCAGTGCTTTTTTTAGGAGGAAAAATGAAGAAAAGAAAATGGTTGTTTCGTCGAATCTATCTGATGAGAATGACGATTAGTATGATCGTCTGCTTTCTTTTGTTTATTTTTGGCGGACATTTTATAGGCACCACCATTCAACTATTGAATATGGCAAGCATTACAAACACAGAAACACTGAATGAGTTTACTCGTTCCGATAGAATGTATGGTCGAATACAACTCAGTGAAATAACCTATACTGAAATTGATCTTCAACAGGCAGATGGCAGTCGATATAAAGGGTATCTGGCAGATTTCGATAAGGGATATCTCTTATTCTTTCAATCGAGCGATTCTAAGCCACAGGATTACTTTATACTCAGTCAACAATGGCGGAATGACGATCAGATGAAGACATTCAGAACGTTGATGGTTAATCAGATTTCTGAATCTTTCTCACTTGAATCCACTCAGGTTGATGCGTTTATATCGCCGGTTGTGTTCTTTGATGCCCGAAAAATGATTGAACGAAGTATTCCGATAGGTATGATCTGGATGTTTAGTGTATTTGTTACTTTACTGATCATGCTACTATCCTATATGACACTACTTGGACGAAGAGTGAGTCAATCTTTTCGAAAGTATCATACGTATATTTATGATCGAAGTGAAGTTCTCTTCCATAATCATCAATGGACACTCACAGAAAATGCCATTGTAAGACATTGGTTCACATTTGATTTGATTTCAATCAAGGATGTGTTACAAATTGAAATTGAGGATTATCAGTTGATACTATACTTTAAAAACAAAAAGATAAGCTTAACAGCATCTGAAAGTCTAGCAAGCAAACTTAAGTCAGCCTGGAATATAAGCTCATATAATGAGGTCTCAATATAAAAAACGTTTCTAGCATGAGTCATGCCAGAAACGTTTTATTTTGACTTGAGTTGTTTTTCGAAATCACTCAGCTGAATATTGAGAGCATTCACGGAAATCTGAAGTTCAGTAATTAAGAGTCCAAGAGAGACCAATAGCAATACCACAGAAATACTAAAGGAAACGCGTGCGCTTATGTCAGCATTCACGAGCAATAGAAGCAAACTCAGAACACTGAAGAAAAAGCTAAAACCGCCAAATACCTGCATGTTACGAATGATACTCATGCGTCTGCGAAGGTTAATCAGTTGCGCTTTTGTAATCTCGGATGGATTTTTCTGATGACGGTCGTACAAATCACGTATCAGACCTGCGATAACGACAAATCGGTTTGTGTAGGCTAGCATTAATAGTGAAATAGCGGAAAACAACAACGTAGGTGTCTGTAAATTAAAGTCCATATTTTCTACCTCCCAATGAATCATAGTACAAACATATTAAAAAAACCACGAGATTGCTCGTGGTTAGTCATTCCAAAGAATTGAATCTAATGAAACCCTTCGGATTGGATAAATAGACTTGTATTGCTCAAGTAAATCTGCAGCACCTTCAGTTAAGGTGAAGAACAAGTAGGTTGAATTGCTCTCCATAATAAAGTTTCCAGGTCTTATACGAACTGTACCCATGGCGGATGACATAATCGATCCGTTCATCATATATGGAAGCAGTGGCATTAAATCTTCTGGATCAACATCGATGACATCAAACTGGGATGAAACATAATCTTTTTCCATTCGATAGTATACATCATAGATACCAGACAAATTCTGAATCATAAAGAATGGGCTTCTATCAGAGTTTGAATTTGGAAGCACAATGGTCGTAGGTCCGGTAGGTAATGTAACCTCTGGTATCGAGACATTGATACTATCCAAATAAGCGAGTGTACGGGTGAACTTAGCTGTAATTGGCATAATGTTTGGATGACAATTGGTGGTTGTTGTACATGGCTCAACCAAGAAGAATCCAAGGATTGGTTCTTTGGAGAAAATGATTTCCTCGTAGTTAAGTGCCAAATAATCTTCTTTATATCGTTTCGCAACTTCTTTTAAAACTTCAGAATCATTGCTGACGGTATTGGAATCTGTAAATGTACTGAATAAGGTATTTGTAATCTCAAAAGTACGATAACGACTCCACATATCCAAACGGCCAAACTGTGGATATTTCTGATTGAACACTTCTTCACTTGCTACCAGTGGTAATAAGTCATACGTCCACGCATATGGAATCGAGTAGGAACGAATCATACTGGAACCATTGTTCATCGTGTATTTAATTGTAATGCTTGTGTTGAAGTATTCGTCAGAAAGTGTGAATGGATATTTTGATTCAATTGGGTTTTGTGAAGACCAGACCTTACGATAGTTAAACTCTTTATATCCATCAAGAATGGTCTGATGGGTTTTTATGATGGCTTCAATCGAAGCATCATCTTTAAATATAAGCTTATTTGATTGACTACTTGGATAACTATAGCGATAATCGCTGGCAAAGATTAATCCATACTGATCATACATGGAAAGTTCAACTTCCTTAACGTTAGAAGAGGTTGGGATGCTTGTGACATAGCCCAATCCATTGGAAGATGCACTAATTGTAAATCCACCAAGAGATACAGCAGTAATCAAAGCAAAGACACCCATAGCTTTAATGAGGTTTTTGAATCCACGATGAGCAATAACATCAAGAATCAGATACATGACGAAGGTGAAGAATACCGGGAAGATAAGCATGCGATAATCGATGCGCAACATTCCGTCATAATTTTGATTCATCGATGCAAATGTACTATAGAAGAAGATCTGAACAATTAGCGTAAATACAGTGACGATAATCGGGAAGAACCAGATATTCGTAAAAGGATTTTCAGCACGTTCGGATTTTCTGATCTGGTAGAAGTAAAGATTGAGGTAACAAATAGCTATACCAATGACTATCCAGTAGATAGCAATAAGCATAGGATTTGGGTACTCTCGTGTTGTGTTAAATACCAACTCAAACAAAGACCAGATAGGAGAAGCATAGAGTAAAAACAGTGATGGATCATTGACCGCAAATCCCAATAACATAGTGTTTCCATAAACAAGATAAGCACCATAGAGAATACCTGGGATTAAATGAATGATGATACCATAGATTAATCCGTCAACACCTGTTCCTGTGTTCATCATGGCGAACAGAATCGGTCCCATGATGGCGAGGATTAAGGCTACACTATAGAAGTATTGCTTGAGCATTAATACCCAGTCAATACCTTGGATTACGAGCAACTGATAAATGCCACCAGCCGCAAATGTAAGAGTAAACGGTATAAATACCAGAACAAAGCCACTTAATAGTGTTGTTACAAATAAATCTTTCCGTTTAATCGGTAAAGCATGATAAACATCGAGATTTCTCTTGCTATTCATATAAGAGTAAAGCAAGAAAGGGACAATAAATATACTTAGTACAAGTAAAATTGTTAGGAATATCTGACCCATAGTAAACACGAATGAGCCATAGGATCCACTGATAATATATTCGGTAAACGCGAGAAGTGGATACAATACAAACATAGCAATGGTACTTAGAACCATGAAGCGAACATTACGCTTTACAAGAAATCGGAAGTACTCAGTGGATATGCGGATTTTACAAAGATTTGCCATAGCCTCTTCCCTCCATTTCATAAACAAAGATTTCTTCTAGATTAAGTGGTAACTCATTGATGAGTGCAGGTTGCAAATCATCAATCTGCGCCTTGACTTCATCTTTATTCCCTTTGCAAACAAGGGTAAATACATTACCGAGTCGTTCCAAATGAATTGGCTTTAAAGAATCAAAAGCACTGTTTTCAACATCATGATTGAATCCTATCTGATACTTGTGGAAGTCTCCTTTGATCACGTCAACATCTCCGCTCATTACAACTTTGTTATGGTCAATTAAAGCGATTTGATCACAGATGTCTTCGAGTTCCCGAAGATTATGAGACGAAATGACAACCGTCATATCTCGATTCAGAATCTCATTGGAAATAAATCTTTTGAGAGTTAATCTCATGACAGGGTCCAATCCATCAAATGCTTCATCCAGTAACAAGACATCTGGACTGACAGATAGTGCCAAAATAAGCCCTGCTTGACGTTTCATCCCTTTAGAGAATGTATTAATTTTCTCATTTTCATTAATTGGGAAGTTGTTTAATAGTTTTGCGTAAACAGCCTCATCGAATGCAGGATAGAAAATCTTATAAAATTCCTTCATTTCCTTCAATGTAGACTGATGAAGGAAGAATGGTTCATCCGCAAGGAAAAGGATGCGACGTTTGATGTGAGGTTGATCATAAACTATATCACCATCTACTAAAACAGTTCCGGAATCAGCTTGTAAAACACCACTGATTAATCGTAGCAATGTGGATTTACCAGCCCCGTTAGGACCGACAAGACCGAAGACACTGCCTTTTTTTACTGTCCAGTCAATATGGTCCAAGACAAGTTTTTTATCAAAACTTTTGCTTACGCTAGTGAGTTGGATCATAAGTGAAATCTCCTTTCTTAAATACGGATGTGCAACAATCCAAGATATCTTCTAATGCAATACCTAATCCCTTCATTTGAGTTACTAATTCACATAAATCATCAAATTTCTGATTCTTCGTCAACTGCAATACATCCTGTTGTTCATTGATGAACGAGCCTTTTCCAATCTGCGAATAGATATATCCCATCCGCTCCAGCTCCTGATAAGCCTTTTGTACGGTATTTGGATTAACACCAAGGTCACTTGCCAATTGGCGTACAGCAGGTAGTTGATGGTGGGGCTTTAGATACCCAAGCGCAATGAACTCAATCACCTGACTTTGTATCTGCTCGTAAATCGGAAGCCGGCTCTTATAATTGAGTGTGAACATCATATCCTCCTTTCACTGTACTAATTACACTAATACAATAATACGGTTTGAGCAAAATGTCAATCGTTTTGTATCGTTTCATTGGTTTCTATGTATGAAAATGGACAAAAACCGAAACACTGGACTGCTTCGGTCTTATATACATGAACAGGATAATGAATTGACTAAATATCAATGTTCAAGAAGTACTTTATGGCTAATCCAATAAAGAAAGAAAGGGTAGCAACAGAGATACTAATCCCAGCCATTTCCAGAAATCTGCGTTTGAATGGAAGGTCTTTAGCGACGCTGATATAGTATGTAAAGATAAAGATAATCACAATAACGATGATAAGCATGGATAATAGCGCAGGAAGGTATTGGTCAACAGGAGCAATCAGATAAGGGGCTACAAGTAAAACAACAGCCACAATGTACATAATCCCCGTGTAGAATGCTGACTTTAAGGCATTCTCATTCCCGTCACTACGGGCAGATAAGTACTCACTGCTAGCCATGGATAAGGTGGCACTGATGCCCGTAACCAATCCAGACAAAGCAATAATCTTAGTATTCTGAAGTGCAAAGGATAGTCCTGCCAATGTTCCGGTCAACTCAACTAATGCATCATTTAGCCCAAGAACCATCGACCCCACATACTGCAACCGTTCTTCATCGAGCATGCCAATAAGAGTTTGCTCATGTTCTTCTTCTTCATTTGCGATCTTTGTGGCAATGGGTATTTCCTGGGAAATATCCTGATAAAAGTGATTTGCTTTATCCTCTCCACGTTCCATAATTTTAAGTGTGAACGTATATCCGAAGATACGATTCAAGATATCAAAGAAGAGAATAACGAGGGTGTTTGGTTTAGCTTCTTTCTTTGTGTAGGATTTCCAGATATCTGCGTGGGCTTTCTCCTGTTTAGCAATGTTCAATAGTATAGATCTGTTCTCATCATCTTTGATACGTTTGGCTATGCGCTGATAAACGATATATTCGGTCATCTCAGCTTTTTGTAACTGATAGACAAGTTTTAGAGTTTTTTCTGAAATTTGGTTCATATTTTTTTACCCCTTTTAAACATTATACTCCCATCCGACATTTAGGGTAATCTTTTTTACATATTCAACTGATTTGTGCTAAAATGTGTTAGCAAAGGAGGCTGAAGTATGTTTGATATTATTGTTATCGGGGCAGGTCATGCGGGTGTAGAAGCTGCATTGGCGGCAGCACGCATGGGAAAAAAGACAGCCGTCATCACCATGAACGTAAATAAAACAGCAATGATGCCTTGCAACCCTTCTGTCGGTGGTCCGGCTAAAGGAATTGTGGTTAGAGAAATCGACGCTCTTGGCGGACAGATGGGAATAACAGCAGACAAGACCGCCTTGCAATTTAAGATGTTAAACACTAATAAAGGCCCAGGGGTTCAATCGCTTCGGGTTCAATCGGATAAGTTGGCGTATAGCGAGATGATGAAGGAATGCATTCTCAATCAAGAGAATCTGACCGTCATTGAAGCGATGGTTGAAAGATTACTTATCAATCAAAAAGTTATTGAAGGAGTTGTGTTGAAGGACGCTACAATTGTCAATGCAAAAGCTGTCATTCTTACAACGGGGACATATATGAGTTCCAAGATTATGATTTCGGATGAAGTGACAGAAAATGGTCCGGACAATGAACCTACAACCAACACACTTTCGCAAAGTATCCGGGATGCAGGATTTACCACGTTTAGATTAAAGACAGGGACACCTCCGCGAGTTAAAACAGCAAGTATTGATTTTAGTAAAACGACGATTCAACCTGGAGATGAGAAACTTCAGTTCTTTTCCTCTGTTACAACGGAGGACCAGGTTATACAAGAGCAATATCCGTGCTATCTGACATACACAGCTGCAGCTACACACGAGATGATTCATTTGAATCTGCATCGTTCGAGTATGTACTCAGGAGTTGTGGAGGGTGTTGGGCCAAGGTATTGCCCATCGATTGAAGATAAAATCGTGCGGTTTGCGGACAAGGATAGACATCAGATCTTTCTTGAGCCACAATCGGCTCGACTAGACACAACATATGTACAGGGTTTTTCCACTTCACTTCCAAAGGAAGTTCAAGATAAGATGATTCGTACGATACCCGGACTTGAGAACTGTGAAATTAGCGAGTATGCATATGCTATCGAGTATGATGCTATCGATCCAACCCAACTTTATCCTACTCTAGAAACTCGAATCATTAAAAATCTGTATACAGCAGGTCAGATTAATGGTACAAGTGGATATGAAGAAGCGGCAGGTCAGGGTATAATGGCAGCCATCAATGCAGCCTTAAAACTTGATCAGCGTCCACCACTTATTTTACGTAGAGATGAGGCATATATAGGTGTAATGATTGATGATCTGATCACGAAGGGAACACTTGAACCTTATCGTCTATTAACATCAAGGGCTGAATATCGGCTATTATTGAGACACGACAATGCAGAATCAAGATTGAGTGCGTATGGTCATCAGGTGGGGTTGTTAAAGGATGAGCGCTATGATGCGTTTGTTCAGGCAACGAAAATGAAAGATCTGTTGATGGAACAGTTAAAAACTCGTCGCATCACCAAAAAAGACGAGTTGTATCAGTTGCTTGTTTCAAAGGGATACCCTCAACTCAACGAAGGTTTATCGTATCATGATGCGATTAAACGTCCTCATATTGAAATCAGTGATTTCCTGCCTTACCTTGATGTACAGGTCGATGCGAAAGTCGCCCATCAAACACAGGTAGAAATTAAATATGAAGGATACATTGTTAAAGCAAGAAAAGAAGCAGACAAACTTCGCAGTGTGGATGAACTGTCCATCCCAGAAGATATCAATTATGACGATGTATTGCACTTATCTATCGAAGGAAGACAGAAACTGACCAAGATAAGACCGTTAACCATCGGTCAGGCATCCCGTATATCCGGGGTAAGTCCTGCAGATGTGACCAATGTGCTTATGACCATTAAAAGTCGAGTCAGAAAATAATGAAACTTAAAAGCGGGGAACCGCTTTTTTGATCTTATAGGAAAGTCCTCTTAGCGTTCAATAAAAAAAGTGCGAAGTAAAAGCGCACAAAAGAAATCGAAACAAGAAGTCGATGTTTATATGAGGATGCTAACAGTAGGCTTTCGAGAAAGCGTATCTTTGTGGCACTTAGGACATTGCCACAGTGGTGGTTCAGGGTCCCCAAACTCACTTAAGAAATCA
>DOKQ01000023.1 GCA_003510215.1 Erysipelotrichaceae bacterium | reverse complement strand
AAGGATTGTGCATGAACCAATCCAGTAACAAGAAATGTATGATGACTATCACTCTCTACAAGTGCTAGAGCATCACTCATTAGATCAGTAGCCGATACAAAGAAGAAATCCCGATCAAGGCACGATTCATCACTTAAACAAAGTGTTCGAGCATCCAGCAACTCACAGATTTGTCTTAGCTTCATACAGCTGCTGCCTCATGTTGACGTTCTTCACGACGAGTACGTGATTCCTGATCAACAACAAACGAAATAAACTCTTCAACCATTTTGGATTGAGTCGCACTTCCATACACTCGACCATCAATGATGGCAACCGGTGCCAAACCACATGCACCAAGACAACGGGTAGCATCAAGGGAAAACAATCCATCTTCACTTGTTCCATTGACCGGAGACTTTGTCAACTCGCTCACACGGTTCAACAACTCCTGAGCACCCTTAACATAGCAAGCTGTTCCCATGCAAATATTAATGACATGCTTCCCTTTTGGTTCTGTTGTAAACTGTGAGTAAAATGTCACAACACCATAAACCTCTGCTACCGGTGTGTTTGTTGCCTCGGAGATCTTCTCCATGGCCTCAAATGGAATATAACCCAATTCGTGTTGTACATCATGCAGCATGAGCTTCACTGGCCCCATTTTACCTGTATGACGCGTGACGATTGAATTAATAGTTCCCAAAGCTTTCTCATTCAAACGTTCCACTTCTTCACCTCCTCTATATCAAAAATCCCAGCGTTTCCGCAGAATCTTTGTACCAAACTCAAACAAACCGTCAAATACTAACCCAAACAGAATAATCCATAAAGTCCAGGCAAAGATTTCATCCATATGCAGATAAAGTTTACTTAAATGCATCGACTTACCGATACCATACCTGGGTTGTCCTAATACTTCCGCCATAATCGCCACTTTAAAGCCCAAACCCAAAGCGGTCTGACTCGCCTGAAGAAAATAAGGTAAGATTGAAAAAACATACACACTTTTAAATCGATTCCACGACGACTCTGGATATAACTTTAAAACATCCAGCCAATCAGCCGGAATTGCTCTTACACCCGACTTAACAGACTCAAAGATGATGGGAAAGCAAATAAGAAAAATGATAAGCAAAACTGCATTCTCACTTCCAAGAACAATCAGTAAGACAATCATGTAAGAAATATTCGGAATCGTTTTTAACATTGATGCAATCGGTGAAAACAAATCATCAATCCATGCACGTTTCGCGCACAGATAACCAAACAATAAACCAGCAATTAGTGATAAACTATATCCTTGCATCAAGCGTAGAAGCGTTGATGATAAGGCCAAATAAAACGATGAACTGTTCATTTGCTGAACCATTTTGGTAGCTACTGAGTGAGGTGAAGGTAGTAGAATGCTGTTATCGACAAGAAAGGATGCGATGCCATAGAGCATCAAAAGTATGAGCATGGATAGAAATCTTCTTCGCTTCATCTCTTCACCTCACCCTACGAAATGAACTATACTGTGAACATTATAGCACATGAATGATAAAATGTTCACGAAATTTCTTGATTTTAGTCACAAAATAAGGTCAAATTTTTTGTGTGTTTTTGATAAAACTTAATTTAAATGAACGTATCAAATGGATACCATTAAATACAAAAAAAGTTGCAACGATTAAGTTACAACTTTCAATACTCTTTATGGCAACAAATAACTTGCTGTATCATTCAGATTAAACAATTCGAGAAACGCTTCAATCTCACCGAAAACAAAAGCTGCAGGTTGAATCTTCACATTCATTCCTTGAAGTGCTTTCACACTCACTGCTGATGAAGGAAGTCCAAGAGTCATCGGATCTACCGCATCAATATCACTCTTTAACTGAGAAGAATCACTCAAAGCCGCTTCCAGATAGAGTTTCATTCCGTTAAGCTGAGCATCGATCTGCGCTTGATGCAACTCATAACGTGATGCTTCAACAAAAATAGCTGCTTGAGGATAATTGGACTTACCCGTAACTTCTTTCCATTGCTCTTGCATATCGACCACTACTCGTAACTGGGAGTGATTTGCAAGCGTGGCCGTAAGCAAAGGCTCTGCTACCATCGCCGCCTCTGCATTTCCACTGATCAACTGAGCAACAGCATCATTGACACTTGGTGCAAAGTTAGGCACAAGATTTAACTCAAATGAGTCCTTCACTGTATTAAACACACGCTGAGGAACCGCATTTTCTCCAAACAAAGCAATGGTTCCCTCTTCACGCAGGACTTCCTCATTTTGAGCAATGATATAAAGATTACCCCATGTGGCAATACCCCACAGACGATATGTCGTACTTCCTTTGGAAATCAAGGTAACTCCAAGGTTAATCGGAGCGAGAATGACGTCATACTGTGGATTTGGATTGACGAATGCGGCGGTCAGATTGTCTGTACCACTCACAAAAGAGACCACATGCTTCTTATCCTTCGCCACTTCAACCAAAGTTAATGCAGGTGCTCCCATTGGGGCAAGAAACTGAAGCTGTACTTCTTCTACTGGTTCTGGCTTTGTACATGCTGCGATTGAGAAGATTAAGAAAAGAGCAAGGATGAGTTTTACTATATGTTTCATCGTTTTTCCATAACCTCAACCTGTATATTTTTAATAAAGTCATTAATGGAAATGGTTGCGGATTCCTTGCTACCATAACGACGAACATTGACCGTCTGGTTTGCAACTTCACCATCCCCAATGACCACCTGAATCGGAACTTTCTTCACTTGAGCTTCACGCAGACGGTAGCCAAGTTTTTCATTGCGCTCATCCACACTGACTCTAAACCCTAGGTTTTCCAGCATCTTTTTCAGTTTACCCGAAGCTTCTGAATGAAACTCTGGATTTACCGGTAAAATGCGAATCTGATTTGGAGCAAGCCAAAGTGGGAATGCACCACCATAATGCTCGATTAAAATCCCAATGAAGCGTTCAACAGAGCCATAAATCACGCGATGAAGCATGACTGGGCGTTGCTTGCTGCCATCTGCCTCAATGTAAGTCAAGTCAAAACGCTCAGGTAAGTTCATATCGAGTTGAATGGTTCCACATTGCCAAACGCGTCCCAATGAATCCTTAATATGGAAGTCCAGTTTTGGACCATAGAAAGCTCCATCTCCTGGATTAATTTTAAATGTCTTCCCACTGGCCAGACAAGCGGCTTCAAGGGCTGCTTCAGCTTTATTCCAAACCTCAATGTCACCAATGTATTTCTCTTCCGGACGAGTGGATAGCTCAATGGAGTATGTTAAACCAAATATCGCATAGAAACGATCAATAAATTCAATCAGACGAACGACTTCACTTTCAATCTGTTCTTCTCTCATAAAGATATGAGCATCATCCTGAGTAAAATTGCGAACTCTAAATAAACCATTTAAAGCACCACTGGCTTCATGACGATGGACTAAGCCTAACTCACCCACTCGCATTGGAAGATCCTTATAAGAATGAAGTGAGTTTTTATACACAAGAAGTCCACCTGGGCAATTCATAGGTTTTATCGCAAATGTACGATCATCAAGTTCAGAAACATACATATTCTCTCGATAGTTTTGCCAGTGCCCGGATACTTCCCAAAGTTCCTTTGATAACATAATCGGCGTTTGAATAAACTGATAGCCTTCTTTGACATGTTCATCCCACCAGAAATTCTCAAGCAAATGACGAAGGGTCATACCATCCGCCAGCCAGAACGGAAATCCCGGACCATATTCACTAATCATAAATAAGTCGAGCTCTTTTCCAAGTTTCTTGTGATCACGTTTTTTCGCCTCTTCAAGCAAGTGCAAATGATCATCCAGTGCTTCCTTGGTATCAAAGCAGATACCATATACCCGTTGTAACATCGGGTTTTTAGCATCACCTTTCCAATAGGCACCCGAAGTTTTAAGCAACTTAAAGTGCTTCAGCTGTTTCAAAGACTCAACATGAGGACCTCGGCATAAATCCATCCAATCCCCCTGTTTATACACACTGATAACTGTGTCTTCTTCGTTCATCTGCGAAATCAGATCAATCTTATACTTGTCATCCGCAAACATAACCAACGCTTCTTCCTTGCTTACTTCCTCGCGAACAATTCGCTTCCCATCCTTGGAAAGCTTCTTCATTTCTGCCTCAATCTTTGGCAAATCCTCTTCACGGATAACCTCACCGTCGAGGTCAATGTCGTAGTAGAAACCATCTGTAATGACCGGCCCGACCCAAAACTTAGCTTCTGGGTACAAACGTTTGACTGCATGTGCCATTAAATGGGCACATGAGTGATTCATCACACTCAAATCTTCATGTTCTTTGATGTTAATCATCGTTTCACTCTCCTTTTAAATACAAAAGACCCTCATCCAAGGACGAGAGTCTCGCGGTACCACCTTAATTCACATCCCGTGGATGTGCACTTGTTCTGTTAACGCCAGCAACGGAATCTATTCGTAGATTCAACTCCGAGGTGGTAACAATCCGATCTGTCATAGAACTTTCACCAACCGTTCTACTCTCTACATCCAAATCCAGATGTCATATCCTCATCTTTGTTTTCTCTATCATTTAAACGTATTGTTCACATATTGTCAACAGAAATCATTCTAAATAACAAAATTCCCCTGATCAAATACGACTACCTTCTGACCATTCGCCAAGACACCAAGAATACTCATATCCTCACTACCAAACATGAAATCCACATGTTCCATGGAGAGATTGACACCAGCTGCCGCAAGTTCCTCTTCACTCATATCATTTCCCCCTTGAATATTCATTGGGTAGGCACGACCAAGAGCAAGATGACAGGATGCGTTCTCATCGAAGAGAGTGTTATAGAACAGCACATTACTTAATGAAATTGGTGAGTGATACGAAATTAGTGCAACCTCACCAAGATAACGGCTACCTTCATCAACACTCAGCAAATTCTTTAATGCGCCTTCTTCTTTAGTCGCGGTATAGGAAACAACTTCGCCATCCTTAAACGTCAGAGTAAAGTCTTCAATCAGACGTCCCTGATAATTCAGAGGTTTTGTGGCTACAACCGTTCCGTTAACTCCGGTTTTCTTAGGCATCGTAAAGTTCTCTTCTGTTGGTAAATTCGGATTAAAAATCACACCATTTTGAGCTTTCTCACTTCCACCTGCCCAATGATGACCTTTAACAAGTTCAACATTGAGATCTGTTCCAAGTGAGTTCTTAAAAATCAAGCGTTCAAAATTATACTCATTCAACTTCTTATTGTATGTGGATAGACGTTCATTGTGTTCTTTCCACTCTGCAACAGGGTCATTGTCATCTTCAATTCGAACAGCCGCTAAAATCGCATCCCAAAGCTTCTCCACTGCTTCTTCAACAGAAACTTCTGGAAAAACCTTGGTCGCCCAAGCTTCCGTAGGAACAGAAACGAGTGACCATTGGGCTTTATTACCCATCATATACTCACGATAGGACTTAAGTGCCTTCTGCATTTCAATCTGAACTTCCTGAATCTTTGATGGATCCACCGATGCTAAAAGACCTGGAGTTGGCGCATAGATATTCAGTGCACACGCACCCTGATCCATGAAATACTGATACTGATTTTTGATCCAATCAGGAACCACCTTCAACACATTGACATCTGCGTGCTCATACGTGATCTTTGTTATCGGATCATCCGACCAGCGCACAAAGACATAGCCTGCTTGTGCCTTATAAGCTTCTTCGACGACCAAACGTGCGAAGTCTTTACAATCCGTTGTAGTCGTAATGACAAGCATTTGTCCAGGTTGAACATTAACACCTGTCTTCACAGCTAACTCTGCATATTTTCTTAATTTATTCAGATACTTCATATTTACCTTACTTTCCATAGGATACCGGAAGCATCGCAGCTCCGATGAGTCCAGGTTCACTTAGCGAAGCTGTGAAGAAATCAACTTCACGCATTCCCACATGAACTAAATCACGGTAATAGGATTTCATTTGTTCAAAATATAGATCCTTGCTCTTCGTGACACCACCACCAATAATAAAGGCATACGGATCACATACATGAGAAATAGCTGAACACATCATGGCAAAGTCGTAAGCCATGGTATCGACGATTTCCAAAGCTACTGGGTGATTTTCCTTAACAAGTTTAAACAGTTGAGCCGCACTATCAATGCTAGGATCAATCTTTTCGCGAGCTATACGAATCAGTGCATTTCCACTGGCTTCATTTTCAACCGCTCCCACATTTAAATGATTGTACTTCTTGCGATTGCGATCGATGATGATATTGCCGATTTCACCCGCATGACCAAATCGGCCGGAAACAACCTTTCCATCCACAATAAGTGCTCCACCGATACCCGTGGATTGCGTGATGTAATACACCACCGGCAAGCCTTTTCCTGCTCCCACAAGAGCTTCAGCCAGACCAGCCACATTGGCATCATTATCCACATAGGTAGGAAGCGAAAATTCAGCTTCCAGCGTTTTTGCGATTGGGTATTGCTCAAATCCAGGTAGATTTGTAGCCATAATCATCTCACCTTTTTGGGTATCAACAGGTCCTGGGACACCTAATCCAATACCACTACATGACTTCAGATCATCAATCTGCCGAATGCAATCCATCAGATTTTCCATGACTTTTTTTGGACCTTCCTGAGCATAGGATGGACTTTTCACCTCTTGGAGGATTTCGCCGAGTTCGTTAACTTTTGCTACGCGGACATTTGTTCCGCCTAAATCAACACCAATGTACGTTTTCATGTGCTCTCCCTTCACGAATTGTTACAGTTATTATTTAACGTCAACAATTTTCATCATATTTGCAGTGCCTTCACCCGTTGGGTAACCTGCGGTAATAATGACTTGCTTGCCAACTTCAATGCCATAATTCTTTGCAATGATACTCGCTAATTCATCATCGTTTGTTAATTCATTTTGAATATCAGAGAAAATCGGAATCACACCCCAGTGAGCTTCCAGCTTGCGCTGAACACTCTTCGTGAATGTGACTGCGAATATAGGTACTGGAGGACGGAATTTCGAAATTCGGCGAGCTGTAGATCCACCTTGAGTAAAGGCAACAATTGCCTCCACTTCATCAAGATTCAATGCTGAGTTACACACCGAACTACCGATCGCATCCTGAACAGTACGTGCGGAAGATTGAATTGCCTGATCCAAGCGTTGGCGGTAGGGCAAAATTCCCTCAATACCACGGGCTATTGTATCCATGACGGTTACAGCTTCAATCGGATAGTCGCCTACAGCACTTTCACCTGAAAGCATAATGCAATCGGTACCATCCAACACAGCGTTGGCAACATCACTTGCTTCTGCACGTGTCGGACGAGGATTGGCCATCATGGACTCAAGCATATGAGTTGCTGTTACCACAGGCTTGCCAAACTCATTAGCCATGGCAATAATTTTCTTCTGAAAGATAGGAACCAGTGAAGTGCTGACTTCAACACCCAGGTCTCCACGGGCAACCATCACACCATCGGATACTTCAAGAATGTCTCTTAGGTTATCCATACCTTCCTGATTTTCAATCTTTGAGATAATCTGAATTTTCGGTGTTCCCTCTTCAGCCATAATCTTACGGATGGCTAGAACATCCTCTTTGCGGCGAACAAAGGAAGCCGCAATAAAGTCCACATCATTCTGACATCCAAAACGGATATCCGCATCATCTTTGGTAGAAATAAATGGCATCGATAACTTCACATTTGGAACATTGACACCTTTACGGGTTTTAATGACTCCAGGATTTTCAATACGGCAGGTTAGTTCACTTCCTGTATTCTCCAATACAGTCAGACGCATTTTTCCATCATCAATGAGAAGAAAATCGTTGGCACGAATATCATCAAACAATTCAGGACAGGAAATGTGGAAACGTTCATTGTTTCCGACCAATTCTTCCCGAACCACTTTGACGATATCGCCCTTTTTAAAGTTGAGTGCTCCATTTTCCATGATGCCACAACGGATTTCAGGTCCTTTTGTGTCCATCATCACAGCTAAGTTAAATCCAGTCTTTTCACTTACCTCACGGATATTTCGAATACGTTCTGCATGCTTCACATGATCTTCATGTGAAAAGTTTAAACGACAGATATTCATTCCCGCAACAGCCAGTTTTTCAATCATTTCCTGAGTATCACTTGCAGGACCAAGTGTACAAATAATTTTTGTCTTACGAATTGGTTTCATTATTAAGTTCTCCTTTATACGAGTCGCTCATGAAGAGCAAAAAATGGTTTGCGAGATTTCTTCGGCAAAGCCAATGCTTCTTCGATTGGCAGTGAAGTAATTTCATTGTTGAGGATGCCTACACAGTGTCCGCCGATACCGGAAACAAGCAGTTCAACTGCTTTATCACCCATCCGTGTAGCTAACACACGATCAAAGGCCGTGGGCGAACCACCTCGTTGAATATGCCCAAGCACCGTCGCACGACCGGAAAATCCTGTCGCTTTACTGATTTTTGTGGCCAAACTATCAACATCCGTGATTTTCTCACTGATAACGACAATCGCATGTCGTTTCGCCTTTACTTGTTCATAATAGCGAAGTTGTTCCAAAACCGTCTGTTCATCATAACCTGTTTCGGGTGTAACAATAATTTCTGCACCACAGGAAAGGCCTGAGTAGATAGCCAAATCGCCACAGCGATTCCCCATTACTTCAACGACTGAACAGCGGTGATGTGAACTTGATGTATCTCTCAGTTTATCCACACATTCGATGACTGTGTTTAACGCAGTATCAAATCCGATGGTAAAATCTGTGGATGAAATATCGTTGTCAATGGTACCAGGCAATCCGATGCAATTGACACCCAGTTGGGTCAACGCCATCGCACCTTTGTATGTACCATCACCACCAATAACCACAAGAGCTTCAATTCCATGAGAGTTCAAAATCTCAACAGCTTTCTTTTGGATTTCAACATCCTTAAACTCAGGAAGTCGGGCGCTACCAAGAATTGTGCCACCCTTGATCATAATGTCACTGACACTTCCTCGTGTTAATGGTTCAATATTGTTCTCCACAAGTCCTCGATATCCATTGTAAATGCCATAGACCTCAAGCCCGTGGTAGAGTGCACTTCGTGTGATCGCTCGAATCGCCGCGTTCATTCCTGGCGAATCGCCACCTGAAGTTAAAATACCTATTTTATTCACTACAATCGCACCTCATTTCCTATTTATCATACCATTTAATAGTGTTATTGAGAAGAAAAATCACTCTTTGCGACGGTTTGTTCCGGACAACTTTCGCTCAACCGCAAGAGCTGAGATACGTTCCATGATTCGGATTGCTTTCATCTCTTCCTTTTCACCTTTCTGATTGTAGGTATAGTGTTGACGCAACGTTTTAAAGTCTTCATTGCTCGAAAACCATGTGGGTCGCTTGTGTTCAAGACGATCATTCAGAATGGTCAGAAGCACCTCATCTCGAACCCAGCTGGTCACACTTTCTGCCCCAAGATCATCCATAAATAAAACATCTGCTTTCTTACACTTTTCAAGCAATTGATTTAGTTCATCTCTTGAATCCAGGTAACCTTTTAATTTGGAAATCAGTGAAGGCACATGAACAAATGCCACAGTCTTTCCGGATTTTGCCACCATATTGGCAACACATCCAAGCAAATAGGTCTTACCAACTCCCGGATGTCCATATAAATAAAATCCCTTGGCATCAGGCTGACGTAGCCAGCGGGTAAATGCGTCCACAAGAAGAAGATAGTCATCCGACTCCTGATCCAACTCCAGGGAAGCGAGTGTAAGTGTTGCCCAATGTTCAGGCATATCTGAAATGACAAATTGACTCAAATGTGATTTCTTCTCTTCTTCTTCCCTTGTATAGCGGCACTTACTGATTTCCGTTGTAAGTACATCATCATCCATCAATAGCTCAAGCGTTGCACCTTTTGTACTCTGACGGCACATATGCAAACCCGTACAACCATCGCAAAGACGCCTGTTCTGCACCCAGTTACTGAAACGCTGAACATATTGCGCTATAAACTCATCATCGACTCCAAAAGTCTTTTGGAATTCTTTTACTTCGTCAAACTCAATGACCTGATTTAGAAGCAGTTGACGAGCCTGAAGCTGTTCTTTGGTAAGTGTCACTGTCAGCGAGATTGGTTTCATTTGAGTTCTCCCTTCTTGATATTTTCAATGATGGATTTACGGTCAACCGACTGTTTGTCCACCGATTCTTTGACTGGTATCGATTCTTTACTTTCATTTTCTGACTCATTCCACCATTGTGGCAACTCATCTTTTCGACTCGATTTCTTCTTATTGAACGATGCATACAATGCATCCCTTGCCTCTTCTTTATTTTTCACCTGAAGACGCACAAGTGTGGATGCAATTTTCTCAACATAAGGTCGGGAAAGACGCATATCATTTTGAGTCAAGGCATAGTCAATTAAGACATTGACCACTTCAGATGGAAGTTTCATTTCCAGAAGAAGATATTCAATTAATCGTTTATCTGCAGCACTCACCGAAATGCCATGTTGTTTGGACTGAAGAAAAGCGACACTGTTGGCCATAAATGGATCATCCGGAAGTGTTGTTTCCTGTATTTTTGTCTCACGCATTTTCTTTTTAAGCTTTTCTACATCCAGCCATTTGTCTTTAAGACTCACACACCTGGACACCAGCATCTGCATTTTCTCTTCATCGATATTGTACAAAGTCCCACCTTCTTCAATAATCCGAATATTCTCTGCCGTTCTAGCTTCAATGGGAAACGCCAATGCTGAAAAGTTGCGAAGAAACTTAGCCGTATTAAACGTGATTTTCAGATGCTCATTAGACTTTTGCTTTTCAGGCTTGATTTGCTGATACGTAGTTTCCTTCTGATCATCCCAAGAGGATAAAATGGAAGATGAGAATGATTCACTTACGTTCGTGAAGGTATCAGAGGATAAGAACTCTTTGACAAATCGCTGCTTAAGCTGATCAAATGATTCCCTCCCCATCATTTTATAATACCATCTGCCCAGTACCTGATGGATAAGGGCTGAGGCAATCGGTAGAGGTGGTAAACACTCATAAAGATAAAAGTTTCGTGTTCCCTGCAACTGATGAAAGGTTTTGATTAAAAACGCCTGTTCACACTTTTTCCGTGCAACAAGAAGCTCATCAATTGAACAATCGAGCACTTCACATAGTCGTTGATGTGTATCAAATTGCGGTTGAAGCAACCCTTCGCTATTTAGTGTCAAATAAAGGGTTACAGCCTGAGAACCAATCAGCGGTTGATAAAACCACATTAAAGATTCAACACTCTGAATGCTGATTTCACTCACACGATTCACTTTATAACTATCTTTAGCTACAATCATTTCTTTCACCTTCTCTATCTACAAGCTGATCGACCAACTCATAAAGTCGTTCAAGACTTCCCTGATTTTCAATAACAACATCCGCTTTAGCTATTTTCTCTTCCACGGACATCTGCCACATCAGCATATGTTCAATCGCTTCCAATGACATCCCACGATACGATTGCAATCGCTTGATCAGTACATCCCTCGAAGTTACCACCAGCCATGTTTCATCAAACTCATGCTGCCAGTTCACCTCAAACAATAAGGGAACTTCACAAAAGACGACTGCCGACTCGGAATGCTGGTCCATAAAATCAAAAAGCCTCTCTTTAACACGCTGATGAACATAAGTTTCGACTTTTTTCCGATTATGCTGATCTTCTAGAAATAGTTGCTTCAAGCGGCGTTTATCCACATCTCCGTTCAGAATAATCGATTCCCCAAACCACTCAACAAACTTGGCTTTTACACTTGCATCCTGCTGATACAGATCTTTGACAATGGCATCCGAATCCGCAACATAAAAACCACGTGATCGCAGATACTGACTCACCGTACTCTTCCCACTGCCGATTGATCCGGTTATCGCAATTTTTTTCATTCCTTCACCTTCTGACACTGATTGCAAAGATACGTCCCTCGACCGCAACAGCGAATTTTAATAATTAAAGTCCCACAAACCGGGCATGGCTGATTTTCCTTCATATGCACCTGCAGACTTAACTGAAAACGTCCACTGACACCCAAAGAAGAGGTGTAAGATCGGATTGTGGTTCCACCTAAGGCAACTGCCTGTAAAATGACATCCTTGATTGCCACAACCAGATGTTCGATTTCCGTTAAACTTAATTGCCCAACACGGGTTGCCGGATGAACACCGACACGAAAAATAACCTCGTCTGCATAAATATTACCAAGACCTGCCACATGGGACTGATCTAACAGAAATGCTTTGAGTCGCAGGCTTGACTTGGACATTCGCATGTGTAACCACTCTGCAGTCACATCGTAGGGTTCAGGTCCCAAATGGTTTAAACGCTGATTTACCTCTTCCGGTAGTAACAGTTCAAAACGTCCAAACTTACGTGTATCGTGGTAATGCAACTGTCGGCCATCATCCAAATCAAAAACGACATGGGTGTGTTTAGAGACTGGATGTGTGGTCGGGTACACATAGAATCGTCCTTCCATTCGTAAATGAACCATTAAAACAACATCTTCCAAGTGGTAAAGTGCATATTTTCCACGTCGACGAAACTCGGTAAACGATTTCCCAATAATCAGATGTTTAAACTGCTGTGTATCCATCGCTACGATTTTCGGATAATATACGGTCACATCCTTGATTTTTACACCAAATAACATGGACTCCAATGTACGAACCACGGTTTCAACTTCAGGTAGTTCAGGCATCGTTATTTCGCCTCATACCAGTTTTTGCCTATCGCATAACTGACTTCCAGTGGTACATCCAGTTGGACTACCTGACTCATAGCATCAACGACCATTTGGGCTACTTTTTCAGCCTCATCTTCTTTTACCTCAAAAACAAGTTCATCATGCACCTGAAGAATTAGTTTTGCGGAAGTCGCTTCAATGGCTTTCTCTACTTCAAGCATCGCAAGTTTAATCAGATCCGCAGCACTACCCTGGATAGGTGCATTCATTGCGGCCCGTTTACCAAACTC
>DOKQ01000105.1 GCA_003510215.1 Erysipelotrichaceae bacterium | reverse complement strand
TAAGAGGCAATAAAACCTGTATATGTGGGTATCTTGAGTGTAAAGCCCATCATATTGATGAGTTCTTGGGGTAGCATCTCGATTAGTACTGCCACGGAGTCCGTTGTCATGGGATCATACATTACGATAATCATCGAAAAATAAAAGATCATGATAACCGAGAAAATCATGAGCACTTTCCAGTTAGCTTTAAATAGTGTTAGATTCATGATGATTCTCCCTTCCGTAATATTGCATAAAGATTTCTTCGATGCGCTGTGTTTTGACATCAAGGTCAATAATATCCATCGTTTTTAATGAATCAAAGAACTTGCGGAAATCTCCTATGACAGCCACTTCAAATGCACAATGACTCAAATCAATCGCATCCGGAAACATTTTCACCAAGGTTTGGGCATACGACTCATTCGCAACCGTAACCACAAATACTTTTCGCCGCTGCTTTTTAATCACCGTAATATCCTCCACAACCGCGATTCGACACTCTTTAATCATAGCTATACGATCACATGTCTTTTCAACTTCTTCAAAACTATGTGAGGACATTAAAATCGTTTTTCCCTCACGTTTCTTTTCAAGAACCAAATCTACGAACACCTGTTGCATCAGGGGATCAAGACCACTGGTTGGCTCATCCAGAATGTATACATCAGGGTCATGCATAAAAGCACAAATCAGACCAATCTTCTGTTTCATTCCTTTGGACATCTTACGGATCTTGCTCTTAGGATTCAGTTAAAACCGTTTTATCAGCTGATACATCAGCGATAAATCATTTAACCCTCGAAGTTCAGCCTGAAACTTAAGAAAATCCATTCCTGACATTTCATCAAAAAAAGCAATATCTCCAGGCAGATAACCTACATACTTTTGAACCTGAGAACTTTGTTCCCATGCATCATATCCTCGAATCAGAATTTTACCTTCCTGCGGTTTCATAAATCCCATCATCGCCCGAATCGTCGTGGTTTTAACTGCTCCATTCGGACCAAGATAGCCAAAGATTTCTCCTTGGCTAATCGAAAAGGATACATTAGCAATCCCCTTCTTGCTAGGATAGAGCAATGTGCAATCGATTACTTCAATCATTTCATGACTACCTCTTTATGACATACTTGTCACATTTATTATACGCTTATCACAGTTATCATGTCTATAGAAAGCTGGTATAAATAAAAACACGATTACTCGTGCTTTTGTGAACTCTCTTGAATCGTGGGAGTCTTGGGCAGTTGCATCTGTTTTATCTCCGCTTTTAAATCCTGCACCTGAACCATTAGCTGTTCCTTTTCCGTAGTACATTGCTCAACATGTTTCTTCGCCATGTCTAACTCTCTACGCAAATCCTTAACAAGTAATTTCTTCTTAATCCACGAAACCATACCAAACAGGATCACAAGTAAAGCACCGAGCAGTACTGAAAGAAGGATAACGAGTGAACCCGACAGTTCAAATGTCCAAAAGAAAAGTCGAACAGTCATGACCTCTGCGTTGGTTATCGCAAATATAGCTACTAATACAGATAATATAATAAAAAAGATAAATTGCTTTTGCATAATGTGTACCCCTTTTGTCCTTTTCTATATTATACACGAAAAAAGTCGGTGTTACCCGACTAATTCTTTTTTGTAAACAACTGCTCTTTCTTTGAATACACGATGTATCCTGCAGCCGCCAAGATGAGTAACCCTGCCAAATACCACATCCATTTCGATCCTCCCATGCTTTTTGCATCCACAAGAACCATCACCGTTTGTGCAGGTACCATAATGGTTGATCCACTGATTTTATCCAATGATCTGACACCGGCTTTTTCACCATTCACCACAACAACCCAACCACGTTCTTCGAGGTTGACTTCGATCGCTTCTTCATTGGCATTCGCAAGAACTACGATGTTTTTCCAATCATCCCCATTGGCATACTCGGATAAAACATACCCAATCATATTTGATTCCGGCATTTCCATAAAGGACAAATGAGTTCGAATTTTATCCGCTGTATCCATCCTGAAAGCAGGATGTGCCTTTCTTAGTTCAATCAGCCCTTTAAAGTACTCAACATTATCCACATAATCTGCTTTGCGCTGCCACACCAGCTGGTTGACACTATCTGGCGAACGGTAGGAATTGTGATCTCCATCTTTTGTACGGAGAAACTCACTACCTGCATGAATAAATGGAATCCCTTGGGAAGTTAATACAATCGCATTGGCCATACGGTGCATGGTTATAAGCTCAGATTCTTCAGCTTCCGGATGTGTTGCCATTAACTTATCCCACAAAGTCAGGTTATCATGAGCTTCCACATAGGAAATCGAATGGTACGGTTCTTTGGCCCATGGCGTTGTGGAATACTTTCCTTCGCTATAACGAACACCACTATGCATAATATTGCCAACGATTCCAAACTTGACAGTTTCTTCCAATCCCAATCCGCCATTTACAAATCCACGGTCGGTATCAGTAAAGACATGCCCCTTGAGACCATCACGTAAGTCATCAGAGAATGCTGCGATGCGATCCAAGAA